>JAOZQV010000127.1 GCA_029932035.1 Deltaproteobacteria bacterium
ATAGTTTTTGTATCGGTTTTTTGGCTGGACAGGTTGAATCGTTTTTTCAGGACTCTACCTGCTGGATAGGGAGAGGGGCGCCAGGGGATACCGATATGCCATGATGATGGCCGGTGGCATGGGAGAGCGGCTTTATTTGACCGCTTCGGCGCTCGGGTTGGGATGCTGCGGTATTGGCGCTTTCTATGATCGGGAGGCGTCAGGACTCCTGGATCTAAACAATAAATCCAGGGTCCTCTACGTGGTGGCTGTTGGTCCGGTAAAGGTCGAATAAATGATCCGGAAGACGGAAACCCCTCAAACCTTTATCCTCCTTTTTCTCATCAGCTTTGCAACGGTGGGCTCCGCCTTTGTGGCAGCGGCCATTCCCGGCATGGCCACGACATTTGGGGTCTCCGTCTCCACTGCCCAATGGGTCATCACCTTTTTTCTTGCCGGTTACGCTCTCGGAAACCTCGTGTGGGGCCCCCTGTCCAGTTCTATCGGGCGCAGGAGGATGCTGATCACAGGGCTCTTCGTGGAGGTTACAGGGACCCTCTTCTGCCTCGCCGCGGCTTACCTCGGGGCCTTTCATCTGCTCCTTGCCTTTTTCGATAGCGGCACTCCCCATTCGTCGGGTTATATCAATATGCCGCCCACCACGCAGAGCGATCCCTTGCATTACACCTTTAAGGCGGTCCCCTACGGAGGAAAGGTGAAAATAAGCGTCGGGTTCTATTCTGAAAACTCGTGGCTTGCGGGCCAGGGATCCACGGACAATATCAAAAACGACGATACGGCAGCCAACCAGACGATCACCATCAAGGAAAACAAGGTGCCCCTCAGGATAGACACGGTATACAGCCACAAGGAAAAGACCGTTCTGGGCCTGGGTGGGAGCCTCTTTTGGGAGGCTTCAGACGCGCCCACGGCCACCAAGGAGGATTTGAACTGCGGAAACCTGAATGGGGACCTTTGCGAGCTTGCCTGTATGACGGTAAGCGAGCATTTTGCAGCGGCCGGCTATTCGTGGAAGTCATACAGCACGGGCGTTGCGCCCTGCGGTTCCAGCGGAGAGGCCCAGCTCTTTCAGTTCGCCAACATGTCCATTGCCCAGGATCCTTATAAGGGGCATAAGACCAGCGGGTGCGGGTTTTTCAACATGGTCAGGATCGTCTACGATCTCATGGGCTCCCAGAACAACAATTTCTACTTAGATAACTCCGGGGAAAAACACCTGGCAAGACAGATACGGCTTGCCTTGAACCAGAAACCCGAGATTGACATGCCGGACTCCAACAAGTGCTGGGGGGGGGCTTTTCACTCCCTTCGGACGCCTTTTTGCTCCACCCTTCAAGAAAGCTCATCAGCATCAACAGCGAATACGACAAGATCGAGGTCCTGCACCTGCCCCATAGCGCGGTGCCCGACGAAGATGCCCCCCTGGCCCAGGTCTATTCATCCGCCGGAACCAGGACAGGACTCATCTCAGGACCCATATGCGGGGCCGTGGCCCCGGACGGCACCATCCTGATTCTGGAGAGTAAAAACCGGCGCATCCAGGCTTTCGATGTGGGGGGCAACCCGGCCCCGCATTTTGGATCGAAAAAAGATAAATACTACGTTCCCCTGAAGGAGGAAGCCTATCCGGTTACATATCTGGATATGGCAGTGGAATATGTGGGGTATCTATACGTACTCTCTTACATCACAAACCAGGGTCTCTACCAGTACAGATTAGACATCTATACACCCCAGGGAGACTGGCTCTGCAGGACCAGCGAGGTTAACGCATCCAAATTGGACGTGGATTTCTGGCGAAACGCCTACACCCTCAACTACGAAAAACTGCGTTACCCGGACGGAACGCTTCCCACGGTGACCGAGCCCTCGGTGAGCCAGTGGATACCGTCTTCACCCTAAGGGAAAATGCCTTGACAGGATGAACCCCGCGTTCCGCGGGGCAGGCAGGGATAGTCTGTTTATCCATAGCGTCGAATTAGAATTTGGAAAAGGCAAAGGACAGATTCTTGTGAATAGCACGTTTTTTCAAAAACGGTCTCAAGGCAATTATTCGTGGAGAAAATATGCGAAAAGTAATCGATATCCAGATGAAGTTTGGTGAAGTAGACATTTCAAAAGACGACTATTATTATCCTTTGCAGACCCTTAAAGACAATTTGTCTTTGTTTACCCCTGAGGTCTTGGATCGTATTAACCGGATTGTTCTACAGCATGGCCATCAGCTTATTGGTAAAAAAAAGACGAAGGACTAAGAGCAAGCTGTGACTCATTTGTTGTTGAAACCGATGTTCACTATCCGACAGATATCAATTTGCTTTTCGACGGGATGCGCAAAGTGATCCTTTTGATCATGACCCTATGCGATGATCTGGGCGTGTCTGGATGGCGAAAGGGTGTATACAACCTGAAGAAGGTAAAGATCTACTTTCGAAAGGCCCAACAGTTAAAACGCTCGACATCGAAAGACAAAACAAAGAGAGCTAAAAGAGGGCAGTTGATCATCGATGCACATATGGCGTATGTGGAATTGGCCAACTCTTTCATTGACACAGCTAAAGAAACAATCCGTTCTCTCTCATCTACGAACGTGATGGTTCATTTGAGGATCGCAGAGATCCAAAAATACATTGCGCATGCTGAAAGGCAAATCGATCAAATTCGTAGAAGAGTTGTGGAAGGTGAAACCATTGCGCACCACGAAAAGGTCTTTTCGCTCTTTGAAGAACACACCGAATGGATCAACAAAGGCAAAGCCGGTGTCTCGCAGGAATTGGGTCTCAAGGTTTGTGTTGTCAAAGATCAGTTTGGTTTCATCCTTCATCATCGGGTGATGCAGAACGAAACGGATGATCAGATTGCGGTCCCGATCATTCGAGAAACGAAAGAACGGTTTGCTGACCTTGGCAGTTGCAGCTTTGGCATCGGACTTCACCTTCTGCCTGCTCCTGGAAAAAAGGTCTTCCTTTTCTATTTTATAGATCAATACCCGTCCCTCAGCCGGCATGCTGTGAAGTAACATAGTCTTGGAGAATATCATTGATTTCAGTTTGCCAGCCCTTGCCATGGCCTTTGAAAAAATCTAACACCTCGGCGTTGAGCCTGATGGTAGTTGATTTTTTGGGGTTGCTTTTGGGCGGACGACCCCGCTTGGTCAAGGCTTTCAGTTGTGGAAACCCGGTAATCGGCTTCATCGCGGCTAATTGCTCATCGGTGAGCAGAGTATTGTCTTCCTTGGCCTGCTGGATGATAGCCTTGTCTTCCTTGTCTGTCGGCAAAATGGTTCCTGGTTTAAGTTTCGGCATATCTGTTCACCTCCCTCCTGTTGGCTTTTCTCAGGCTGATAATTCTGACGATATCAGTCCGGTAGGTAAATACCAGATGATAAATGCGGACCCCAACATAACCCAGCGCACAATAACGGGTTTCACCATATTCGTATCTGTCATCTTCCCATATCAGGGCGGTTTCCCATTCAAATCGCTCCACCAGGTCAAAAGAGAGCTTACGTCTTTTGATGTTGCGCTGATTCTTGTTTAGATCATATTCAATCTTCATATTAATTATTGTAGTAACACATATTCCAATTGTCAAGCTATATTTCGTTACTACAAAAATCACCCCGTAACTTCCATGATAGGCTTTATAGCGGGGGCTGGAATCGTGGTGCGCAACTCCATTATCCTGGTGGATTTTATTGAATTTCGGCTCAAACAGGGAATGCCGCTGGACAAGACAGTAATAGATGCCGGAGCGGTCCGTTTCCGGCCCATGATGCTCACGGCTGCGGCCGTTGTTGTTGCGGCATCTGTCATACTGTTTGACCCCATATTCCAGGGCCTGGCCATATCACTGATGGCGGGGGAAGTGGCCTCATTTTTTCTATCGCGCGTGACCGTGCCTGTGCTATACTACCTGGACAAGAGACGGGCGTTAGCGCATTGAAAACAGTGATTGTATAGGCTTCAAGATTGTGGGTGATGGAAGATCTTGGCATGATTTCTGCTTTTACTGATAGTTGATCTTTAGAATATATTCTTTTTCAAAGTAAGGGGGCGCCTATGACTGCAAATCGTGATCTAATCAAACTCTTTGAATACGCGTTGAATCAAGAGAAAACCGGGAAAAGCTTTTTCCAGCAGTCGATTGAGCGCATGGGAATGGGTGCTGCAGTGAGTGCGTTCAAACGCCTGATAGAGGAAGAAGAGAAACATATTGAATTTATCAGCGGCATCCTGAAAAACCTCAAAGAGGGCTCTGGAATTGAGCTTTCCAGCATAAAAACGGGAGACCTGGAACCGACAAACTATTTTGACGATCGCGCTAAATCTGAATTCCTTCATCAGTGCATAGAGGGTTCCATGGTCCCCGATGTTACTGTGTTTAATACAGCATGGCTTATTGAAAAGGACCTGAGTGAGTTTTATGAGAAAATGACCTCACAAACAGAAGGTTCAGCCAGGGATGCTTTCCTGATGTTGGCAAAATGGGAAAAGGGGCATGAAAGATTTTTCAGGGAATACAGGGACAAACTTTCCGATGTGTATGCTGAAATGCCCTGGGGAGGATAGGAAATCAGAGAAACAGGAGGTAAGAGTGGATCAAAAGAATATTATTATAAAATGCGCCAACTGCGGGGCCAAAAATCGAATTCCTGAAGAGAGGCTGAACCAGGGACCCATATGTGGCAAGTGCAGGGCCCCCCTGAAGGTGGTGGATGCTCCCGCTGTTCCTGTTGACGTCACTGATCAGACCTTCAGCCGGGCGGTCTTATCCTTTCCCGGCCCGGTCTTGGTGGACTGCTGGGCCCCATGGTGCGGACCCTGCAGGACGGTTGGGCCAGTACTTGAACAATTAGCATCAGAATATGCAGGCCGCCTGAAGATTGCAAAACTAAATGTGGATGAGAACCCTGCAACCGCATCCAAATATGGCATTCAGAGTATACCCACCATGCTGCTATTTAAGAATGGAAACCATGTTAACTCATTGGTGGGCGCCCTGCCAAAGCATGAGATAGAGCGGCATTTGGGCACGATTCTTATTACTTGACCAGTTTGAATTTCCCTTTTACGGCGGCGCATATGGGGCAATTATCCGGAGGGTTATCCTCGGCGACATAACCACAAACCTGGCACACGTAATAATCGGTCTCACGATCGGACAACATGTCGTTCATTGCCTTCTTGTAAAGCTCGGCATGACCGGTTTCAACGTCCTTGGAATGGGAAAAAGCCTTTAATGCCCCTTCCTTTCCTTCATCGGAGGCATCTTTTATCAGACCGGGATATTCTTCTGCGTTTGCTTTGATCTCATTTTGAAAAGCGGTTTCGAGATTTTCCTCTGTGGATCCAATCTTGCCACGCATCAGTAACAGGAACCGCCGGGCATGAACAGATTCCGCCTCGGAAACGGCCCGAAACAGGCGAGCTATCTGGGAATAGCCTTCCGAATCAGCTTTTTTGGAAAAGGCTGCGTTTCGGATAGCGGCCTTTGATTCAGCTGCAAAGGCATAGGCAAGGTTTTTTTCTGTTTTTTCAGGCATAGCATTAGACTCCTTGTTTTTTATGATCATATCTGCTTAACAAAATTGAAGCGTTCTGTCCTCCGAATCCGAAGCTGTTGCTCATGGCCTTTCCGATCTCTTTGTCGATCGGTGTCTGGGGTACGTAGAAAAGATCACACCCTTCCCCAGGATTTTCAAGATTAATGGTTGGATGGATTCTTCCCCGCTCCATCATGAGGGCCGTGGCGATCATCTCGATACCGCCTGAGGCTCCTATTAAATGGCCGGCCATTGATTTGGTGGAGCTGATGGCTACGTCGTACGCGCTTGGTCCAAGGGCCTTCTTGATTGCAATCGTTTCGGCAGGATCATTCAGGGCCGTGGAAGTGCCGTGTGCGTTGATATAATCGATCTCTTCAGGAGAGGTATGTGCAGTTTTCAGAGCGTTTTTCATGGCCCGGGCCTGCATTTCTCCATCAGGGTCCGGCGCGGCAATGTGGTAAGCGTCCGATGTGGCCCCATAACCTGATAGTTCGCAATAGATATGTGCGCCCCGGTTTATCGCATGATCCAACTCTTCCAAAACAACGATTCCTGAACCCTCCCCCATGACAAAGCCATCCCTCTCCTTGTCAAATGGTCGCGAGGCTTTTTCGGGCGCATCATTTTGTTTACTCATGGCGTTCATGGATACAAAGCCGCCAAACACAAAGGGGGTAATGCAGGCATCTGCTCCTCCCGTAACCATGATTTCCTCTTCACCTAAAAGGATCTGCTTATACGCATCAATCATGGCATGATTGGAGGATGCGCAGGCAGTGGAGACGCTGCAGGCAATCCCTTTGAACCCGAATGCCATGGTAACATTCACCGGTATGGAACATATCTGCACATGGGGTAAGCCAAAGGGTGAAACCCGTTTTGGGCCTTTGTATTTGAGAAATTGCCTGTGCCATTTTTCGCAGAGATCCATGTTTTGGACGCCTACGCCAAGGATGACCCCAATCTTGCCTGGATGAATATCCTTTACGGTATAGGACCCTTGACCCTTTTCCCCTTCAAGATAATCCAGCTCCAGGCCTGCATCCTCTAAGGCCAGTTTCGTTGCGGCCATGGCAAACGCGGAAGTTCTTCCAAGATATCTGAAATCCTTCCGCTTTTTTAAGAAATCAGTCAGGGAAAAGGAATCAATGGTACAGGCGATTTGGGAGCCATATTGATCCATGTCGTACCCCTCAAACTGAATCTTCTTTGCACCGGATTTGCCCGCTATCAGGGATTCCCAGAATGCTTCCTTCCCAATTCCTATGGGCGTAATCGGTCCCAATCCTGTGATGACGACTCTCTTCCGCATCTGTTTATCTCCTTTTGGATAACCGCATCTCCTTTTATCCTGGCAAAAAGTATAGAAAATCATGGGTCAAAAGTCAAATATTTGGCTGGAAATTAAGTAAACCCCTTACCCTGATGACTTTCACCATATAACCGATTCAGCCAATCAAAGAGGGGCACTTTTCCGATTGAAACACAATTAGCTAATAAAAACAATAAGATATTGCATGTTTTGCATTGACAGCATATATATTTTGTGGTATTTTTGTTATTGGTTTTGACTTGGACCAGGATGCTACTGTTTAGTGCCTCCAAATCAGACCTTTGTGAAAAAGTTTGAAGTTTGGAGTTTGAAGTGCCTAAAGTTAAGGAAGTCTGTCCATTTTGAGCACCGGGTCGGCTATTGGTCGAAATAGACAGTTCTTTTTTCAAAACTGCATCGCCGAAGGCGTACCACAACTTTAGGCACTCCACACTTTAGGCACTCCACACTTTCAGTTTCGGATACTGATGAACAGACGCCTCGTCATAATCCTCATCCTTGCAACGCTCATCCTTTATGCGTGGCCAATGTCGAGCTGGCTTTCCACTCTTGGCCGGCAGCCTGCAACATTTGCCACCTATGCCCCATCCACACCTGAGGTTGACAGCAAACCGTTTATGGTTGAGGAGTTCATAAACCCCGATCCTGGCACAGGGATGGTCCATGTGGGATCTATTTGTGAACTTTCTGACGGGAGGTTAACCGCCGCCTGGTATGGCGGAACAAGGGAAGGGGCCAAAGATGTCGCCATCTTTCTTGCCACAAAAGACCCAGGGCACCCCACCCGCTGGTCTAAACCGAAAAGGGTAGTGGATAGGATATCCGCCTCAAGAGAGCTGTACAGGTATATAAAAAAGGTGGGCAACTCTATCATCTTTACCGGGTCCGGAGACCGCCTCTATCTAATTTACGTCACTATTAGCGCTGGAGGGTGGTCTGGCAGTTCTCTCAATGTCAAAGTATCATCTGACGCTGGAATCACCTGGAATAACAGCCGGAGACTTACCCTCAGCCCTTTTTTTAATATCAGTGAATTAGTCCGAAGCAAACCCGTGCCTCTGAACAGCGGCGGCTTTGCCCTGCCTATCTACCATGAATGCTTGGGGTATTTCCCGGAAATCCTCTGGATCCAGTCCGGGAGGGAGGATGGTGCAATCGCCTTTCGAAAGAGCAGGATGGCGGGGGGACAATCTTTTATCCAGCCATCCGTCGTGGCCTACGGCCCCGCCCTCGCGACCGGTTTTTACAGGTGCCGATCGGATAAGAAAGCTGTTGGGGTGGCTGTTACTAAGAATGCCGGGGTAAGCTGGTCTGAACCACAGACACTCAATCTGCCAAATCCTGACTCCGCGGTAGACGCCATTCTCCTCTCTGATCACCGCATCCTCCTGGCCTTTAATGACAGTGTGCAAAACCGGGAAAATCTGCGGCTTGCAGTCTCCAATGATCGAGGTTCTGACTGGGTCCGAATTGCAACCCTCGAGAGCACACAGGGGGAAAAATATTCATACCCGTACATGATACGCAGCCAGGATGGACTGATTCATCTCGTTTATACGTGGCACAGGAAAAGGATTAAGCATGTGGTATTTAATGAGGCCTGGATCAACGCACAAATGAAAAGGACTGCAAAGTAATGTATTTAGGTTTCTCATTTGTTTTCCCATTTCTTCTTATCATGGCCCTATTGCAGGGAGGGACAGGCCTGCTTGGCACACTGCGTGGCTGGCGTCCGACCCTGATCCTCGGGCTGATTTCCGCATTTATAGCGGTTACCCCGGTGGGAGGCTTGCCACTGGCCCGCTGGATGATAAGCTTCAATGCAAATTTCAGTATCTCCCTGACGGCGATACTATTTTGTAAAGTCCTTGAAATCTCCTTTGGCGTCAAGCTGTTGGACAAAAATACCCTTTTGACATGCTGGGTATTCTCTTTAACTGCGGGTCTGATACTCTACCCGATGGCATTGGGTCTGGGCGGATTTGATCCATACCAGGCTGGATGGGGTTTTTCCTGGCTGTTTGTGGTGGTGGGTGGTGTCACGATTTTGCTGCTGATCATGAAAAACCGGTTCGCAGTAGTTCTGATAGCCGCCATATTAGCCTATAACCTGCGTCTGCTCGAATCCACAAATTTGTGGGACTATCTTGTTGATCCATTTATGATCTTGGTCTCATGTATCGCCTTGAGCAGCCGGTTTTTGAGGAAACTCAGTAAAAGGGCATAGCACCGCCGCAAATCGAGTGGAAAACGGATGAGAGTTTACTTTTTCGAGTCTATCATATAAGTTTAAAAATTATGAACACAACTGAATCCCCTGAAATTTCTATAATTGTCCCCGTTTATAACGAGGCCCCGAATCTCCAGACCCTTGTTGAAGATACCCTTGAAGTCATGCGTGGCACAGGACGACTCTTCGAGCTTATACTTATAGATGACGGAAGCGCCGACAACAGCCATGAGTTGCTCCGCACCATTAAAAGCAATACCCCCGAACTGCGTGTCATTTTTCTGCGCCGAAATTTTGGCCAGAGCGCTGCCATGACCGCCGGGTTCGATCATGCGCGGGGCCATATCGTTGTCACCATGGATGGAGACCTTCAAAATGACCCTCGTAATATTCCTCTACTGATTTCAAGA
>JAOZQV010000503.1 GCA_029932035.1 Deltaproteobacteria bacterium
TGATATTTATTTTGGTGCTTCTCTTTATCCCAGGTGGTTTCAAGCGGCTGCTCAAGGTCTAAAAAAAGGAAAGTCATGAGAAAATATCCCCCCATTCTCCTCCTTGTTATCCTGATCCTTTTTCCGCTTATTGTGCATGATCATTACCACCAGCACCTTATGATCTTGGTCCTCATGTGGGTGGTAATCGGTTCCGGGTGGAACGTGATTGCCGGATATACGGGCCAGGTTTCCTTTGGTGATGCAGCATTCTTTGGGACCGGGGCCTATACTGCCGGGCTCTTTGTCACCAAGTTGGGGATTTCAGCGTGGTGGGGCATGTTATTCGGTGGAATAGCGGCCATGGCCATCGCCTTCCCCTTTGGCTGGATATGCTTCCGCCTGCGCGGCGCCTACTTTGCCCTTGCCACCCTGGCGCTCAATGAGGTGATGCGACACATTGCTACCATCTGGGAGAGCCTGACAGATGGTATGGTGGGGATTCTCGTTATGCAGACCTTTGTATCGAAGGTCCCCTATTATTACATTGCCCTCGGTCTTGCGGTTGTCTCTGTTATTGGCGTCCAGGTCATTATGGGTTCTAAATGGGGATATTATTTTGTCTCAATCCGTGAAGATCAGGATGCCGCTGAAAGTTTAGGAATCAATACCCATTATTATAAGATGCTCTCTTTGAATGTCGCAGCCTTTCTCACCGGTATGGCAGGGGCCTTATTCATGAACTACATGGGGTTTATAGACCCAGAGGTAGTATTCTCCCTCCACGACATCTCCATCATGGCCATCCTTGTGGGTATTGTGGGTGGTGTTGGGACGCTTTATGGCCCGGTGGTGGGGGCATTTGTTATGGTTGCGGTCCATGAGTTCTTCAGGACGGGGTTCTTCGGCTTTTTCAAGGGTATTGCGGCATTGACAGGCTCAGACATGATAATCGTTTGGGCCAAATATGTGATGCAGGCGCATGTCTTAGGTTTCGGTATCCTCGTGGTTCTCGTCATACTTCTTCTTCCCAACGGCATTGTGGGCGACTGGAATCTGATCGTTAAAAAGATATTTCCTGTCAAAACCAGGGGGGCTACAGGTTGAGTCTATTTGAAGTCAAAGATCTTGTTAAGTATTTCGGGGGATTAGCGGCAGTCAATGACGTAAGCTTTAAGGTCGAAAAGGGAGAGATCTTTGGCCTTATAGGTCCCAATGGGTCCGGGAAAACCACCATGTTCAACCTCATCAGTGATTACTTCAAGCCTACAAGCGGTAAGATCTACTTCAAAGGTGAGGATATAACAGGGTTCAAGACCCACAAGATCTGCCGTCTCGGCATCGGCAGGACATTTCAGGTAGTAAAGCCCTTAGGCCGGATGTCGGTCTTGGACAACGTCATTGCAGCGGCATTCTCAAGGGTCAATACAAAACATGATGCCCATGATCTCGCAATGGAGACCTTAGAGTTTTGCGAATTGGTCCATCGGAAGGATGTCTTAGCCAAGAGCCTTCCCATTGGAGAGAGAAAACGGTTAGAGATTACAAGGGCCATGGCTACTAAACCCGAACTCCTGCTGTTAGATGAAACTGCCGCAGGGCTTAATCCCAATGAATTAGACTCTGCCATAGAATTGATAAAAAGGATCCGTGATAAAGGGGTTACAATTATCATTATAGAACACATCATGAAGGTCATAATGACTATCTCCGACAGGATACACGCCATCAACTTTGGCCAGACAATCGCTGAAGGAACGCCACAGGAGGTGGCAAATAGCCCTGCGGTCATTGAGGCCTATCTCGGAGAGGAATATGCTCACAGTTAATGGCATTGATGTTTGTTACGGCGATCTGCAGGTTCTCTGGGATGTCACCATTGAGGTGAGGGATAAGGAGATCCTGGTCCTGATCGGGGCAAACGGCGCAGGCAAGTCAACTACCATCAAGACCATATCTTCACTTGTAACACCTACAAAGGGGAGTATAGAGTTTGACGGCACACGTATCGATACCCTCCCCCCACACGACATTATTCAGTTGGGGATTGTGCATGTCCCTGAGGGGAGACGTCTCTTCCCTGAAATGAGTGTGGAAGAAAATCTGATCACGGGTTCATTCTACGGCCAGGCCAAAATCAAGCGTTATGAAACCATGAAGCATGTCTATGAGCTGTTTCCAAGGTTAGAGGAGCGCAGGAAACAGATGGCGGGGACCCTGTCCGGTGGAGAACAGCAGATGGTTGCCGTGGGTAGAGGGATGATGTCATTGCCCAAACTCTTGATGTTTGACGAACCTTCCTTAGGCCTTGCCCCGATCCTTGTCCAGGATATTTTCTCCATGATCAAGAGGATCAACGAGGAGGAAGGGGTAACTATTCTTCTCGTAGAACAGAATGTAACCCAAACCCTCAAGATGTGCCACAGGGCCTACGCCCTGGAAAACGGCAGGATTGTCTTAGAGGGCTCCGGAAAAGACCTCATGAACGATGAACATGTCAGAGAGGCATATTTGGGGATTTAA
>JAOZQV010000128.1 GCA_029932035.1 Deltaproteobacteria bacterium
TCGGAGAAATGAGAGATCTGGAGACCATATCCCTGGCCATCGAGGCCTCGGCCACCGGGCACCTGGTCTTCGGCACCCTTCATACCACGAGTGCGGCAAAGACCGTGGATCGGGTCATCGAGGTTTTTCCTGTAACCGAGCAGCAACAGATTCGAAACACTCTTGCAGATGGCCTCAGGGCAGTTGTTGCTCAGAACCTCTTTAAGCGTATTGATAAGAAGGGCCGGTGTGCTGCGCTTGAAATTATGATTGCAACCCCTGCCGTACGGAATCTCATCAGGGAGGGGAAGACCTTTCAAATTCCCTCGATGATTCAGACCGGGAAGAAGTTCGGAATGCAGACATTGGATGATGCCATAATGGGTTTTTTGAGTAAGAAAATGATCAGCCCGGACAGCGCTTATGCCAAGTGTGATGATAAATCTAAGTTCCTCCCTTTTTTAAGGAATCCACCGGCCGATTTTACTGAGGCTTAAAGGAGGCAAGGGTATGCGACAACAACAGATAGATCATGTCTTAACTTGCATGCTAAAATCCCACGACAATGTTTCAGACCTTAACATGACGGTAGATAAACCCTTTCAGGTGGAATCTTCCGGAGAGTTGGCCCCAGTGTCATTAACGCCTCCCGTAGACAAGTTGACACCTTTTCAGACCGAGATCTTTGCACTAAACCTGTTAGGTGGAGACAGGCGTTTGACCAGGGCTCTTTTAACCGAAGGTTCGTGTGACTTATCGTATCAATTGCCGGGAAAGGCCCGTTTCAGGGTAAACATCTTCTCTCAAAAAGGTTGTTATTCTATTGTCATGCGGCAATTAGCTACCAGAGTTCCAACTATTGAAGACCTTAATCTTCCTCCCGCCTTTTCCAAAATGACCGCAGAAATGAATGGGATTATTTTGGTTACGGGCGCAACTGGAACTGGAAAAACTACATCCCTCGCTGCCCTCTTAGACAGGATCAACGAAACAAAATCCGTTCACGTTGTCACGCTTGAGGATCCCGTCGAATACCTCCACCCCCAGAAAAAGGCAACTTTTAATCAGCGGGAATTGGGGGTAGATTTTGATGCCTTTTCTTCCGGTCTTAGGGCTGCCTTGAGACAGGCCCCCAAGGTGGTGCTCGTGGGCGAGATGAGAGACAGGGAAACCGTGGAGATTGGTCTTTCTGCTGCGGAAACAGGCCATCTGGTTCTCAGCACCCTTCATACCGTGGATGCCGGACAAACCATCAACCGCATCGTGGGAATGTTTGACCAGGAAGAGGAACACCAGATAAGGATACGTCTTGCCGACACCGTTCGGTGGATTGCCTGTCAGAGGCTTTTGCCCAAAGTTGGAGGTGGTCGTGTAGCAGCATTTGAGATAATGGGGTCAAACCTGCGGGTAAAGGACACCATTTTGCACGGTGAATCTGAAGGTAAAACTTGCTATGAGATTATTGCGGGAAGCCAACCTTTCGGGATGATGACATTTGATCAATCCATTGCGGATCTTTACAGAAACGGCCTTGTTACAGAAGAGGCAGCAATGGGTTACGCATCGAGAAAGGCCGTAGTTGGGAGGGCAATTGATTCAATGAAGTCTGAAAGAGGGGAGAAGACTACCACAATAGAAGGTCTGAGCATTGATAAGGAATATGGAAAAGAAAGGTCGTTTGGGGAGCGAGGAAAATGGAAATAATATGTGAGGGGTGTAAGGCCAAACTTAATATTCCGGACGACAAACTTCCCGAAGGCCAGCGGGTTAGTGTCAGATGCCCCCGGTGCGGAAAAAAACTAATTCTCGATACAACAAGAGCAAGACCGGAAGTTTCAGGTGCCGCGGTTGTAGAATCCACTGAATCTGGGAGCCCCGGGGATATCCCAGGCCCTGCAATTGAAGAGGAAGTTGAACTGCCTCAAACTGAAGGAACGTTCGGATATGATGTGGAAGAGAATAGCGTCCTCAACTCTTATGAAGAAGGAGTGAAGTTAGCCCTTGTAATGAACAATGACGAGCAGCAAACAAAAAAGATAAAGGAGGCCCTTGAAGGACTTGGTTATAGATATGTTCCGGGAAACAATACAGAAAAAGCAGTTGGCAAGATGCGTTTTCACCGCTTCGACCTAATAATCCTGTCAGACTATTTCGACAATGTCCCGCTGGAAAAAAGCCATATCCTTAATTACGTCAATCATCTCTCCATGTTTGTTCGCAGAAAAATTTTTGTTGCCTTGATTGGTGAAGGGTTGAGGACTATGGACAACATGATGGCATTCGCTATGAGCGCCAATTTAGTGGTTAGCCTGAATGATTTGGATAAGTTTTCTATTATATTAAAGCGGGCTGTATCTGATAATGAAAAGTTCTACAAGGTCTTCTTTGACACATTAAAGGAAGTTGGAAAGGCCTGACATAGGATTTATGATTTATGATTGGCGATTGATGATTGACAAGTTACAGGAAACAAGGTAGCCTTGAGTGCTACTTTGAGAGGGAAAGGGTGAAGCTGCCAACGTCTACGTGTAGAAAGAAAATGGATAGAACGGATAAGTACAGATTGAGGATACAAAATTGTGTCTGGACCATTATTGATGTGCACAGTTTTATAAACAATGAGTATGAAGACGAAGAGTTTTTTTCTCAGTTTATCGGTTTGGAAGAGGCTATAGAGGCGCTCGATATGAGCCTGATTTCTGAAGGGGATATATTAATGGTTGAGCAGGCCACCAACGCCCTTCTAAGAGAATTCAGTGCCATTTTTGAAACAGGAATGTTCCGCCCTGTTTATGGACATATGTTGAATTGATGTAAGGGCTCAACCCTAACCGTTAACGGGTTCAATTACCCTTCAATCATCCCCGCCTCCTCTCTGGTCAAGGCGGGATTTTCGCTACGCTTCAACAATCCTCAATCTTTATCTCACCCCTGCCGGGTCGATCTTGCAATCAAGGATCTTAGCGTCTTTTACCTGCGCTAAAGTAGTCCCCCATCTCACTTTCAATTGATCGATCCTTTTTATTTTTCCCACGGCCCAGAGCGACCCTCCGGCTCCAGCCCCTGCAAACCTCGCTCCACACCCGACATCTTCTGCCTCTTCAATCAGTTTCTTCGTCGTGGGAGTAAGGGCCTCGGGTGTTATTTCCCTTCTAATGGACATCTCTTCCCTTAGAAGGCCTGCAGCGCGGCTCCAATTCCAGGCTTTAATGGCTTCTCCGAACTGTCGAACTATTTCGTTGGCCTTTATCCATCCAGGTCTCGTCTTGCTTGAGAGGAAGTCCTTGATCCACTGGTTGTTTGTTTCAGAAGATGTGTGGCTTTTTCCGCTGTACGCAACCAAAAGGCGCTTCGAAAGCCTTTTTCTGCCCTCCCCATCGAGGAGAGACATTTTTTGGAATGGGATGGTTTGATTTCCGTAACACCATTCCCATTGATTGACACCACCGTAGACCGCAGCGGCCTGATCTTGAATGCCGCAGTTGCCACCGCTGATGCCATCCTCAAGGTGATATGCCAAATGGAGGATCTCCTTCTTAGATGAGCCTTTATTGCCAAGACTTACTGATATCTTGGAAAGCGCCTTGATCAGAGCAACTATAGCGGTGCTTGATCCCCCTAAGGCCGATCTCACTGGAGATTGAGAATTGATCCTCACTTCCAGACCGTGGAAACCAAAAAAAGAGATAGCCGCAAAGAAGAGGCCGAATGGAGAATCAAAGGGAAGCCGATCGATGGAAAAGATCTCGGGCTGTTCAAAACCGATTGAAGCGATTTTTATCTTACCTTCTTTATAAGGGTAAAGCTCTGCCGAGGTCCTCAATGTAAGGGCGATGTTGACGGTAGTTGGCTGTATTGCCTCAAAGGGAAGGGCTAAGGCCTTGATGTCCCACGTTCCTCCCGAGTCAACCCGGCACGGGGCAGAGGCCTTAACAGGCCTTTGGGCAAGCAGCTCTTTCACCAGGATCATTGGTAAATTCCCGCCATAAATAGCCCTGAGATGGTTTTTCCGTCTTCTATCTCACCCCTGTGGACCATCTCTACCGCATCATCGAAGCGGATTTCATACACGTGAAGGATCTCATCTATGTCAAGATCAATGGTGACACCGTTCTCTAAGGTGACGTTTTCCCTGACAAGTCTGAATATCCTCCCCTCATGCAGGGTAACACTTCGATTTATTGTGGTGTTCATAATCGTCCCCCTTGGCCGGCCGGAAAGGCCCTCAATTATCCCCACTAACCATGGGCACGAATCGGACAAGCATTACCTCTTCGGTTTTGATCCGTCCCCCTCTCTTGACACCCCGCACTAATTTCTGGACAGTCCCTACCCTCCCCACCGGAATGATCATGCGTCCTCCCTCCTTTAGCTGTTCAACCAATGGCCGGGGAATTTGCTCCGGGGCGCATGTTACGATTATGGCATCAAAGGGGGCTTTTTGAGGCCACCCCTTGTGGCCATCTCCGATCTTTATGTGGACATTCTTATACCCCAGCTTGTCTAAGGTCTCTTGTGCCCTGCGCCCTAAGGCTTTGATGATTTCAATAGAATATACCTCATCGATTAGTTCGGCCAAAATGGCGGCCTGATATCCGGAGCCTGTGCCTATTTCAAGGACTTTCTCCCCTGGCTTGAGTTTAAGGGCCTCTGTCATGAAGGCCACAATATAGGGCTGTGATATGGTCTGGCCCTCACCAATAGGGAGAGGATGGTCGGTATAAGAAAGGGCCTTATATCTTTCGGGTACAAAAAGGTGCCTCGGCACTTTTTTCATGGCCCGTATGACATCCGGGTCTCTTACCCCTCTGTCGATAATCTGCGACTCGATCATGGCCTCTCGGGAACGGTCAAAATCGTTCTTTTCCTGTGCAGAGCATGTCGAGACGCCGGACACCGTCAAAATGAAAAAGGCCAGATAATAAAAAATCGTTCTCATTATTGTCACTCCTATCTACATTGGGCAGGAGACTTTACCCCGATGTTGCATTAGAATTCGCCTGAGTTGATAGAATATGCCACTATACAAGCACCAAACTCGACAAATCAAAAGGGCCTTTAGGGCTCGCTCAAAAATAAATTAGCAGAATTGACGCTCGGATTTGGGCCAGATTAGGAGTCTCGCAAGCTCGCTTACCTGGTTGACGCGATTGAGTGAAGCCACAGTAATAGTAAACTATGTCGAGGTCTTCACGATTGAGCGGCAGCCGAAGATGGTCTGAAGCTGAGATGTAAAAATGTGAATTTATTTTTGAGCGAGTCCTTAGTTCCCATATCATAGATAAGAACTTGCATTTTCAGAAAGGGACTATACCGAAATCTCTCTTATGCGTCAAGGAATAAGGAACTACAACATACATGGTGTGTTACGCTGGATTGGAGATCTGAGGTTTTTCAGGAATGTGGGTTGGAATAAGAACATTGGGGTTTAACTTGAAAAGTAAAGACTTTTCTTGTAAAGGTTGGCGTTACATAAAACTTAAATTGACAAGGAGGACTATGCGATGGAAACAATCAAGATAATGCCCTGTCTTGACATGAAAGAGGGACGGGTAGTGAAAGGCGTACATTTTGTGGATCTGAAGGACGCGGGCGATCCGGTGGAGAATGCGGAATTTTATCAGAAGGAGGGGGCTGACGAACTTGCAATGCTCGATATAGCCGCGACCCTGGAGAACCGGAAGACAAGGTTAGAGTGGGTCAAGAATGTTTCGGCGGTGATAGACATTCCGTTGACCGTGGGCGGGGGAATTGGCAGTTTAGACGATATTGAGGCGGTTCTCGGGGCCGGCGCCAGCAAGGTTTCCATGAACAGCGCTGCAGTAAAAAACCCTGCTTTGATCTCTGATGCAGCCTCCGAATTCGGAAAGGACAGGATTACGGTTGCGGTGGATGCCAGAAGAAACAAGACCATGCCTTCAGGATTTGAATTGGTGGTTTCGGGTGGGACCCGGCCTGTGGAAAAAGATGCCATAAAATGGGCAAAGAAATGTCAGGAATTAGGTGCAGGAGTAATCCTCCCTACCAGCATGGACGGTGATGGCACTCTGGCCGGGTATGACCTGGAATTTACAAAGGCGATTTCTGACGCTGTTGATCTCCCTGTTGTCGCTTCAGGGGGCGCCGGGACATTAGAGCATTTTTATGAGGTCGTAGTCTCAGGCGGCGCTCAAATTGTTTTGGCGGCTTCAGTTTTTCATTTCCGTACGCTTAAGATCAGGGAGGTGAAAGAATATCTGAGGGATAAGGGTCTGGAGGTGAATTTGTAAGGGTATTGATGATTTAACAAGAAGGAGGAAGCTATGATCAGGCTGAAGGACAAACTCTCACATCTTACTTACACACAGGCCTGCAAGTTTTTGGGACCCAAAGGAGCAAAGCTCATCAGGGAAGGCGGGAGGTATGAAATCGATCTCACGGAGCAGGTGACACTCAGCAGGGACCTTTTCCAGCTCCACTTGGGCCGGGCCGTGGTTACCATGCGGATGGACCCCATGAAGCGCCAACGGCTCCACTATGAGTGCAGTGCATGTGAGACCGCCTGCAGACACCTGGGCGCTGCATTTTCCCTGATATTGGAAGAAAAATTGGCCCTGGGCCTCGCGGCCCCACCCCCGGAGAAGACCCCTGTTGAAGGTCTCAGCGATGAGGATCTTGTGAAACAGGCGATCGAAGAGAGAGCAGAACGCGCGCAAACCGAAAAGATGCGATTGAAGTCTTTTGATGCGAAACGATTATGGACCGATTATGCCGTTACCAACAGGTCTTCCGGCAAGACCTATCGCGTGGCCCTGCGGGGATGGGAAAGGGGGGAGTCGTTCTGCACCTGTCCTGATTTCAGGAAAAATACCCTGGGCACCTGCAAGCATATCCTGCATGTCACGGAGAAGATGAAGACCCGCTTCAAAAAATCCATCCGGGAGACTCCCTTTACCATCGAAGAGATCTCTGTTTACGTCCGTTACGGTGAAGCGCTTGAATTACGCCTCCTGATCCCGGAAAAACTGGACAAAAAGGTCCTGGTCATACTCAAACCCCTGAAGGACTGCGCTGTTAAGGATGCCAAAGATCTCTTGGAGCGTATACGATCGCTTGAAAGAATCGGCCAGGAAGTAACTGTCTATCCCGATGCCGAGGAGTACATCAACATGCTCCTTTACAGGGATCGGGTAGCAGGTAAAATGGGAGAGATACGCAGGGATCCTGAAAACCATCCCCTTAGAAAATCACTACTAAAGACCGAACTGCTTCCCTATCAGCTTGATGGAATAGCGTTTGCAGTGGGAAAAGGTAGGTCCATCATCGCAGACGATATGGGATTGGGAAAGACAATCCAGGGGATCGGGGTTGCTGAATTATTGGCCCAGGATGCGGATATCTCAAAGGTCCTGATCATCTGCCCTGCTTCTTTAAAATCCCAGTGGCGTCTTGAGATAAACAAGTTCAGCGACCGCAGTTGCCGGCTTGTATTAGGGAAGGCCCATGAGAGGTCCGAGCAGTATGACGGGCCTGCCTTTTTCACTGTCTGTAATTATGAACAGGTTCTCAGAGATATATTGTCCATCGAAAGGGTAAAATGGGATCTTATTATACTGGATGAAGGACAGAGGATCAAGAACTGGGCCGCCAAAACCAGCAGAATGGTTAAGGGGCTCAAGTCCACCTTCGCCCTGGTCCTTACGGGAACGCCTATCGAGAACCGGTTGGACGAACTTTTTTCGATCATCGAGTTTATTGATGACCGCCGCCTTGGACCGGCTTTCCGCTTTTTCAACAGATACAGGGTCACCAATGAAAAGGGAAGACTGCTCGGATACAAGAATCTCGATGACCTCAGGGAAAACCTGAAACCTGTCCTCCTCCGCCGCACAAGGAATAAAGTGATAAAAGATCTCCCTCCTCGAACCACAGAGGTCAGGCGGATCCCTCCCACTGATGAACAGCTCGACCTTCATAACGGTCATAAAAGGATTGTCAGCACCATTATCTCAAAGAAGTACATCTCCGAAATGGACCTCCTCCGGCTCCAGAAGGCACTGCTCATGTGCAGAATGGCCGCCAACAGCACGTTTTTGGTGGACAAAAACCCGCCCGGTTACTCCAGCAAATTGGATGAGCTGGAAGTTCTCTTAGGTCAGTTGATGGGGGAAGAGGACCGCAAAATTGTCTTGTTCTCCGAATGGACTACCATGTTGAACCTGATCCAGCCGTTAGTGGAAAAACGGAATCTCAGCTATGTCAGATTAGACGGGTCGGTTCCTCAGAAAAAGCGGCAGGGGTTGATTCATCAGTTCCGGAGAGATCCGGAGTGCAGACTCTTTATCACGACTAATGCAGGGTCAACAGGGCTCAATCTCCAGGCCGCTAACACCGTCATCAACGTGGACCTGCCATGGAATCCCGCCATACTTGAGCAACGGATCGGACGTGCCCACAGGATGGGGCAGAAACGGCCTGTTCAGATATTTCTCCTGGTCACAGAAGATACCCTTGAAGAAAGTCTCCTTGCGACTCTTTCCGCAAAACAGGCATTGTTTTTGGCTGCCCTTGACCCGGATTCAAAGCAGACGGTCGTAGACCTTCAGACCGGTGTGGAAGAGCTGAAGAATCGTTTAGAGATCCTATTAGGGGAAAAACCGGATGCAGCGATTGATGAAAGCCTCAAAGAAGATGTGGAAAAAGAGGCAGAAGCCCTTGTGAGGCGCGAAAAGATTGCTGCGGCCGGGGGACACTTATTAGGGGCTGCCTTCTCATTCATCGGCGAGATATTTTCCGGAAAGGAGGAGACGGAACAGACCGTTCAGATGGCCGAGGCCTTCAAAAGCAGGCTTTCCGAGTGTTTAGAGAAAGGGGATGACGGCAAACTGAAGATGACCATAACCCTTCCGGACGAATCTGCCCTCGACGGCCTTTCAAAATCTTTAGCACAGATGCTGAACACCGGATAAGCCGGGGCCTCTCTCTTTGACTTCTACTATGGGCTCATGTGATCTGAACTGATTGCACTATGAACTGTCGAAAGACCTATCACCTCTATTGGGTATTTCAATCTTTAGAAAAATTGCCGGAGTGTTCAGAGTCACTTGAAGCGATTTCGTTGGGCCAAATCCTTTTCATAACTGGGCTGATGCGTGTTGAAGACTTGCCGGTTTTATTGCCTTCAGTGCGTTATGCTCTTTACTTTTTGTCTTATATAGATCCCAGCGTAATTGAAGGTTTATCCAGAAATCCTCTGACATGCCGAAAAACTTGGCGAGTCGCAAGGCAGTGCTTGGAGTTATCCCCCTTTTTTTGTTTACAATTTCATTAACACGCTGATAGGGAACATGAATGGAATAGGCCAGTTCTTTCTGTGTGATGCCCATAGGGATTAAGAATTCCTCAAGAAGCATCTCGCCTGGATGGGTTGGCTCTCTATGACTTGGTATTCTAATCATTTTCTTTCCT
>JAOZQV010000129.1 GCA_029932035.1 Deltaproteobacteria bacterium
TCATACCTTCCACCACCTCAAGGGTGGTATCCATGCTCTTGGCCTCTTCAACGGTAATAACACCCTCTTTGCCCACCTTGTTCATGGCCTCGGCAATGATATTCCCAATGGTACTGTCGTTATTTGCTGAGATGGTTCCCACCTGAGCGATCTCTTCCTGGTCTTTGGTGGGCTTGGAAAGATTTCTGAGTTCGCCCACGGCAACCTCAACGGCCTTCTCAATGCCTCGTTTAATAGCCATCGGATTTACGCCGGCTGCAACTAATTTGGAACCTTCCCTGTACATGGCCTGGGCCAAAACCGTTGCTGTTGTGGTGCCGTCACCGGCCACGTCTGAGGTCTTGGATGCCACTTCTTTCACCATCTGGGCGCCAATGTTTTCGAATTTGTCGTCTAAGTCAATCTCTTTCGCAACCGTAACACCGTCTTTGGTGATGGTGGGGGCGCCGAAAGACTTGTCTAAAATTACGTTTCTACCTTTGGGTCCTAATGTGACCTTTACAGCATTGGCAAGGATGTCAATTCCGTTAAGCATCGATTCCCTGGCCTTGATGTCATATCTAATCTCTTTTGCCATTTCTTATGTCTCCTCCTTAAGCTTATTTTGTCTAATCAACCGAAAAATTATTTTGATGTCATTTACTCGACAATGGCAATGATATCATCTTCTCTCATGATGAGGTTTTCTTCACCGTCAATCTGGATCTCAGTCCCGGCATACTTTCCAAATAGAACTTTATCGCCGGCCTTGACCTCAAGCGGGATTTTTTTCCCATCATCTGATACCTTACCGTCACCAACCGCAACGACTTCACCTTCAACAGGTTTTTCCTTCGCAGTATCAGGTATGATAATGCCACCCTTTGTTTTTTCTTCCTCATCCACTCTCTTTACGATTACACGATCATGCAATGGTCTTATCTTCATTTTTGTTTATCTCCTCTCGAAATGTATTTGTTTTACATAAACCCGATTTGGTTAAAAAAAGCCTTGACCTCACCTCCCCTTAAATAAAAACAGATGCTCGATAACCCACAGAAAAATAATATCGACCTACCAAATGTCAAGGGGAGGGGTGAAAAAACGTTGAACTGTAGAATAAGAAAAGATTGTCAGGGTGGGGGGTTACGGTAATTTCAAACGCCACTTAAGGGTCTCGCGGATCCCTTCCTGGAGGTCTGTTTCAGGGAACCACCCCAAGAGGCGACGGGCCTTTTCAATTATCAGGCAGCTTCTTGTCAGATCTCCGGGTCTGGCAATTTGCTTTTTGAGGGCGCCGAATTCTTTTGGCAGTTCCGGTCTCACTTCTTTGAATGCTTCAAATATGGTATCGTAGAGCTCTGATGTTTTAGTGCCAGCGCCCGTTCCGATATTGAAAAAATCCCCGGATCCTTTCTCTAAGGCAAGGAGATTTGCCTTTACCACATCACCCACGTAACAGTAATCACGCACCATTCCTTTTTCATCTTCCACGAAATGATTCAGGGTGGATTTTCTCTCTTTGAGGAGGTTGTCCATAAAAATGGCCACAACCCCTGCCTCGCCATGTGGAATCTGGCGGGGGCCGTAAATATTTGCATAGCGCAATGTGGTGTAATCAAGCGCATATTGGTGTCTGTAATATTCCAAATAGTGTTCTGATGAAAATTTTGAGACCGCGTAAGGGGAAAGGGGCTGCGGCTGGTGGCCTTCTGATGTGGGATATTCAGAGGCCTCGCCATAGATGGCTCCCCCTGAGGATATGAAGATAAATTTCCCTACCCCATATTTTCTGGCGGCCTCCAACAGGTTGAGCAGGCCTTTGATATTGATGTCTGCGTCAAAAACAGGGTCTGATACAGAGGCCGGCACACTGATTTGAGCGGCATGATGATCGATAATGTCAGGTCTTTCTCTTTTGATCAGTTCAGCGGTTTGCGGCGCACGGATATCGAGTTCAAAAAACCGCGCTTCGGGGTTGACGTTGGAGCGCTTTCCGGTGTAAAGGTTGTCCACCACGAAGACTTGGTGACCGGCCTCTATGAAACCGTCTACCACATTTGAGCCGATAAATCCGGCGCCGCCGGTTACCAAAACTTTCATGGAGAGCATCTCCTCTCGCTTTCGCGTAATGTGCGATTGATTGTAAATTCCGGCCTCAGATAAAGAAAAGAAGACCTGTTGAGGGAGGAATTTATCAAAGTTAACGGCAATGGTCAACCTGAGAAGCGACGCCCCGTTGTAATTCAGGAACTATTGATTATATTAAGGAATTCTCTATTTTATATTGCTCATAGATCAAAAAGGGGCTGCGGGACTTTAAATAATGACCGAAAAACCAAGAAATATCCTTGATCAGATCGGCGGGACCCCGTTGGTTTCTGTCAATGCCCTCAATCAGAACAAAGACGTAGAGATTTTCGCAAAGCTCGAATATTTTAACCCGGGTGGTTCTGTCAAGGACCGTCCAGCCCTGAATATGATCGAAGAGGCCGAGAAAACCGGGGAGCTGACAAAAGAGAAAATCATACTTGAGGCCACCAGCGGGAATACCGGTATCGGTCTTGCCCTTGTGGCGGCAGTGAAAGGGTATCGCATCCTTCTCACCATGTCAGAGGCGGTCAGCGAAGAACGGGTAAAGATCCTCAAGGCCTTGGGGGCGGAAATAACATTTACCCCTGCTCATCTCGGAACTGACGGGGCCATAGAGCATGTATACAATCTCATTCGTGAAAAATCCGATCAATATTGGCTCGCCGATCAGTTCAACAGCGAGGCAAACTGGATGGCCCATTACAACGGTACTGCCATGGAGATCTGGGAGCAGACAGGCGGTCATGTAGACGCTATTGTGGCAACCATGGGGACTACCGGCACTCTGATGGGGATTTCCAGGCGGTTCAGGGAACTTAAGCCTGATGTTCAGATTATCGGGGTCGAGCCCTATTTGGGCCACAAGATCCAGGGCCTCAAAAATATGAAGGAATCTTACCGGCCCGGTATCTTTGAAAAAGACCGGTCAGATCGAATCATCAATATTGACGATGAAGAGGCATACCATATCTCACGCATGTTGGCAAAAAAAGAGGGGCTGTTTGTCGGTATGAGCTCAGGCGCGGCCATGGCTGTAGCGCTCAAGGTCGCGGCGGAGATGGGGAATGGTCGCATCGTTGTGATACTTCCGGACGGGGGGGAGAGATACCTGAGCACTCCCCTGTTTACGGCCAGGAAAAAATCCGGCCTTCGTGTATACAACACCCTCTCCCGTAAGAAAGAGGAGTTTGTTCCAATGGAAGAGGACCGGGTCTCCATCTATTCCTGCGGCCCCACTCTCTGCCAGGTGATCGATTTGATCCAATGCAGACGTCTCCTTTTTTCTGACCTGATCGGGCGTTATATGGAATTTAAAGGCTATGAGGTTACCCATATAATGAACGTTACCGATCTGGATGATCGAACTATCGAGGGAGCCCAGAAGGCCGGTGTTTCTTTAAAGGAATTTACGGACGGATTTTACGACGCGTTTATGGAGGATCTTGACAATCTTAATATAAAGAGGGCTGCTGAGTATCCCCGTCCGAGTGAACACGTGGATGACATGATAGGTCTCACGGAAAAGCTCCTTGAAAAAGGGTATGCCTATGAAAAGCTACGTTCCATCTATTTTGACATCTCTCGATTCAAAGACTACGGAAAACTCTCGGGAATAGATCTTGACAAGATCAGGCTCGGCAAGACCGTTGATCTGGATCAATACGAAAAAGAAAACCCCAAGGATTTTACTCTTTTTAAAAGGTCCACCCTGAAGGAACTTAAAAACGGGATCTTTTTCAAGACAAAATGGGGGAATGTCAGGCCGGGATGGCATATCCAATGCGCGGCCATGGCAATGAAGGCCCTCGGCCCCACCCATGACATCCATACGAGCGGCGTTGCCTTGATATTTCCCCACCATGAGAACTCTATCGCTATCAGTCAAGCCATAACAGATAAGCCCCTTGCCAATTACTGGGTACATAATGAGCCGGTCATGACAGACGGCAACCAACCCTCCGGATCCGCGGAGAATGGCCAACTGACCTTGAGAGATCTCCTGGACCAGGGCCATACAGGCCGGGAAGTCCGCTATTGGCTGCTAAGCAGGCATTATAGAAAACCTGTTTTCTTTTCCCGGGCCAAGTTGTCGGCGGCAAAAAACACCATTTCCCATCTTGACAAATTTGTTCAAAAACTCCATTACTCCAAGCCCGGCCCCGTTGATCCGGAAATGGATCAGGCGATCTATGCACTTAGACAGAAGTTTATCGGATCCATAGATGATGACTTCAATATTGCTGCGGCACTGGCCTCGCTTTTCCAGTTTACCCGCAGGATCAACAAAAAGATAGATCAGAGCGGGCTCTCCTCTTCTGATCGAGAAAAAGCCTTAGCGGCCCTGGGACGAGTCAACTCAGTCTTGGGGATCATGAAACTTGAGCCCCGCCTCGGCGGGGCAGATGAAGCGGTGGAGGAACTGATTGAAATGAGAGAGCAGGCCAGGGAGGCCGGGGAGTGGGATAAGGCCGATGATCTGCGAGACAAATTACGAGAGATGGGGATAGAAGTGGTCGATACCAAAGAGGGGCACATCTGGCAGAGTCTGGGATCCGAAAAATCTGAAATTTTAACTCCAAACTCCAAACTCCAAACTCCAAACTCGTAAAATGCCTATTTATGAATATGAACCATTAGATCATAGTAAGACCTGTGAAAAATGTGCGGGCCGGTTTGAAATTATTCAGGGGATTGACGAAGAACCGCTCTCAAGCTGCCCTCACTGCGGACAGCGGGTGCGAAAAGTCATATCGTGGTGCCGTGCGGCGATCGTCGAGACTCCTGACGAACATATTCAGGTGAACAAGCGGGTCTCTGAATACGAAAGAGAGGGAATGTGGAGCCATGCCGCTGAATTGGCGGATACACATTCGGAAAAAGTGGGAGACCACGACATGAAAATGAGGGCCCTTGATGACTACAAAAAGGCCGGATATGATGTTGCTACCTTAGAAAAGCATGCCAAATCCAATAATGACTGAAGGAGGTTTGATTAGATGAGATTGAAAGGGAATAGTTCCATTCTTGTTGGATTGAGAGTATCGATTGCATCTGTTCTTATGCTGATCTGTCTTTGCCCTTTTGCATATGGACAGAAAGAAAAGAAAGACCTGCCCCCACGGGCCATATCTGTTTCTCCCGAGTACACGGGGGTTGTTGTTCCTCAGGGGGAAGATGTCAATATAGATCTTATTGTGTCCAATAATGGAAGGGAAGATGAAGATGTCGATCTAACGGTCACGTTGATCCCTAAAGGTTGGAAGGCCTGGCTAAAGACGTATAATTTTGGTGTGACAGGCGTTCATCTAAATAGCGATACCAAAAAAAGCCTGATAATGCGCGCACAACCGGACAAAGATGTGGCCCCCGGTGATTACACCTTTGAAATCAAGGGTCAAACAAGAGACGGCAAATTAGCGTCAACGAATCAGGTTATTATCAAGGTCGAGGAAAAAAAGGAGGGAAAAAAGCCGGAAGGCGTTAACATCGTTACGTCATACCCTGTGTTGACAGGTCCCACAGACGCCAAATTCGAATTCTCTGTAGAGGTTGAAAATAAATCAGATAAGGATGGGATCTTTAACCTCGCTGCCCAAGGGCCCGAGAACTGGGATGTCAATTTCAAACCGGCCTATGAGGACAAATTCATCTCCAGCCTGAGATTAAAGGCAGGCCAGAGTCAGACCATGGCAGTGGAAGTCAGGCCCAATCCTTGGGCAAGACCGGGTCAATACCCCATCCTGGTCAAGATTAGTTCGCCTAAAGCCGAGGGTCAGGTTGCGCTAACCGTTATTCTGACCGGAACATTCAAATTAGAGGCAGGCACAGCAAACGGGCTTCTTTCCCTGAGCGCTGTGAGAGGTGAGGAGACCAGCCTTTCATTTTATGTAAAGAACGAGGGGTCCGCTCCTCTTGCGGAGGTTAAGTTTATCTCATTTCAACCTGAAGACTGGAAGGTAAAGTTTAATCCCGATACCATTGAAATGCTTGCGTCTCAAGAACTGAAACAGGTTGAAGTCTCCATTACACCGGCTGACCAAGCATTGGTTGGTGACTATTCAGTTGGCCTCCGTGTGGAGTCCGGAACCCCTCCCAAGGCTGACAAGACCATCGAGATGAGGGTCAGCGTTACTGCCTCGGCTGCATGGGGCTGGATAGGGATCGGCCTTATCGTTTTTGTGATGGCAGGATTGGTGTTCCTTTTCAGCCGGTTAGGCAGGCGTTAAGATGGAGACCGAGACGATTATTGAGACCACAGATCTCACCAAGAGATATGGTCGTCAGACGGCAGTGAACGGTCTCACCCTGAAGGTAAAAGAGGGGGAAATCTTCGGGTTTTTGGGGCCGAATGGCGCAGGAAAGACAACAACACTGCTGATGCTCTTAGGTTTGAGTCGCCCCTCGAAAGGCGCTGCGACCGTATGTGGTCTGGACCCCCTGAGGATGTCCAAGGAGGTCAAACGCCATGTGGGGTATCTCCCTGAGAACGTCGGTTTTTATGGAGATATGGATGCAGTGCAAAGTCTTGAATACGTGGCCGATCTGAACGGCTTCAAAAAGGGCGAGGCACGAGAAAAAATAGATGACTTATTAGATCTGGTGGGGCTCAAGGAGGAAGCAAGAAAGAAAACGGCGGCATTCTCGAGGGGGATGAAACAACGATTAGGTGTTGCAGAGGTGCTCATCAAGGACCCGAAAGTCCTCTTCCTTGACGAGCCCACACTCGGACTTGACCCCGAAGGAGCCATCCAGATAATCGACCTGATCCAGTCATTAAATAAGGAAAAAAATATCACGGTACTGCTCTCCTCCCATAACCTTCACCAGGTACAGAAGATGTCCCACCGCGTCGGGATTATGATAGGCGGAAACCTGATAGCCGAGGGGTCCATTGACTCCCTGGCAGAGGAGAAATTCGGGGTGGGTGAAAAGGAATATTCCTTGGAAGAGATCTACATGAAGTACTTCCAGGAGGTATGATATGCAAGGCCTTTATGCTGTATTCAAAAAAGAGCTTCAGGACCATTTAAGCAGTTACAGGTTTGTGATACTCTTTGCTCTGATAGCCATGGTCAGTTTCATCACGAGCTACATGGCCGCAGTCCATATGAGAGGGAACTTAGAAGGATTGGCCTCCACCAAATTTCCCTTTCTCATGCTCTTCAGTACGCCCGGAGCAATGTTTTCCATGGTCCAGTTCGTGGCATTTTTCGGCCCCCTTATCGGTCTGATTTTAGGTTTTGATGCGATAAACCGCGAAAGGACACAGGGGACCCTGATAAAGGTGTTATCCCAACCTATCTATCGTGATGCGGTTATCAATGGCAAATTCTTAGCAGGCGTGATGACCATTGCTGTTATGCTTGTTGCGATCGTCTTAGTCATATCAGGCTTTGGCCTGGCGTTTGTGGGTGTTGTTCCAGGGATTGAAGAGATGTGGCGGCTCTTTATTTTCCTCATCATCAGCATATTCTACATCTCATTCTGGCTCGGGCTCTCCATCCTCTTTTCTATCCTGTTCAAGAGCATCGCCACATCCTCCTTAGCCTCGGTGGCGCTCTGGATCTTTCTCTCCTTTTTCATATCCCTCGGGGCCGAGGTAGTGGCCAACACTGTTGCCCCGATCGACAGGAAAAACGAGGTGCAGCCCGAAGTGGTGCTGGAAAATGCGCGTATCAAGGAAATGGTGTCGCTTTCCTCTCCCATGGTCCTTTACTCCGACGCCACCGCGACTATTATTGATCCCATGAGAAAGACTACCCGCTCCATAATCCTCGTGGGGCCGATGGAGGAGCTTCTTTCGGCCCGTTTTCAGAATCCCCTCTCCTTGGGGCAGAGCATAGTTATTGTTTTCCCGCATATTATCGCACTTATTGCAATCACACTTATCTGTTTCGCCATCTCATATCTGGTATTTATGTTGCAGGAGATCAGGACGTAAGTGATCGGTGACTAAAGTGGAAGGTGGCGATTAGGGTATTTTCTTACTCATAATCTTAATCGTAATCTTAATCGAACATTCCTACAAAATTAGCCACAGACCCACACGGACCCACACAGACACAGACAAAGGCAGACAAAGACATACACAAAAAAAGTGTAAACTACTTTTGCGTAAAACAAGAAAGCTGTACAGAAAAAGAAGGAAGGGGTAATTAATGAAACTGACTGATATTAAAACCTAAAAGGGTGCGACACAGTTTTGGGAAACGCACTCAATCGCTGATTACTGGGAGGATCTTAAAGAATCCCCCTTTCCCTCGTTATATTATCCAAAAAGGTCTGAATGAGCGCCGGTTCGTGTTAGATAAACGGCTTTACTATCTGCCTTCCAGATTAGCAACCAATCAGGTTCAATATGACATTCCATATCAGCTCTCTGGAACTCATACGCCAATCTTTTCAAACATTTCTTCAGCGGTATCTGCTGAGTCAAGATTACGACTATTTTCAACGTCATCCATAGCGTGTAGCGTTTCCTTGTTAGGTAGTCGCAAATCAAACGGGATACCTCTATAATTAATAACCTGTTTCAAAAAAAGATTAACGGCAGATGAGATATTTAATCCGAGGCCATTAAGAATGACCTCTGCGCTTTTTTTGACCTCCTCAGTGGTTCTAACATTTACACTTGTGCTTTTAGCCATAATTTAGACCCTTATTTATATAAATATTTGAACATTAAAGAAAAGCTGAACCTATGTTTACAATACAATGTAGCTCAAAATTGATACATTGTCAATACAAAATGCCCATTTTGCTGTAAGGCGCCGGTTTTCGGCGGGGACCGCGCCGTCCGCTCTCACAGCCCCAGGTGCTGGAGTATTTTCTCTAATCGATTGAAGGAAAACTTTCATTATGAAAGCGGTTATGGGAGAAGCTTTCAACGTAGGAAAAATTATGGTTTCGTCCTTAGCGTCAAGAAATAGCCTGGTTTGAGATGGATTTCACCGCTGCCAGAGCATCTTCAGCAGAAGGAAAGTCCGCTGGATCCTCGGAAAGATGACGATACTGAATGACCCCATAGGAATCAATCGCAAACACGCCGGCCAGTTGTTTTACGTCTCCTTCGGGCATACCCGCCAGATTCCCCTGGGCGACTGCCGACAGGCTTTTGATAGCCAGGGAGGGTGAAATAAAATCCAAAATCCCCATCCGTTTAAGGCCATAAGCGCCATAGAGAGATCGTTCGGGATCGCAGATCAAGGGAAAAGGGATCTGGAAACGCTTGATAAATGCTTTCGATTCCTTTGGGGAACCCATTCCCACGAGGACCACCCGGGCAGGGATTTTCTCAAAATCTTCCGCTTTGTCGCGCAACTGCGTCACCTGCTTTCGGCA
>JAOZQV010000130.1 GCA_029932035.1 Deltaproteobacteria bacterium
CCCACAGATTACCCCAGTACGATTTTCCGAACCTACGGGGCAAGCGCAGATTCACGCAGATTATTCATCCACCATCCCGCCATCCCGCTATTCCTTCTTCTAACCTCCGGCCTCCAACCTCTATCCTTTCTATCCAACCATCCTAATCATCCACTCGCACAAGTATCCAATCATCCGTTTTCTAAATCCGTAAATATTCAATAGTCAATAGTCAATATTCAATGATCAGATCGGTGGCGTGCCATGATTTTTTGCCCTCTTGGGGAGATCCTCTTCCTTGTTCCCTGTGATTTCCAGGGCCTCGATGATCTTTTTGCGTGTATCTTTGGGGAGGATGATTTCATCTATAATCTGGGCGGTCCATGTGCGGCCTGCTTCAAAGACATCCACCTTTTCCCTCGACCTCCCGAGATAGGACTCGTAGGCGTCTTCCTCGATCCCCTTTCCGTACACCTGCCTGTAATCTAATTGAGAGGACTCAACCGCAAACCGGGCTATGGGCCAGGCATAGACAAGATCGGCGCCCATGCTCTTGAGGCCTCCCATAATCATGCTCCCTGCGTCGGCATAGGCCTCCCGCAAGACCACGCTTATCTTGGGTATTGTAGAGGTGGCGTAGACGTCGGCAATCTTGCCCACATGTCTGATCAGACCCCGCGCCTCATCCGACTCTCCGGGCACCACAGGGGGGGTATCTACCAAGTTCACTAAGGGAATATTATAGGCGTCAAGGACCTGAAGAAAGCGGTAGTATTTGTCACAGGAATCCGGGTTCAGGATGCTGCCCGGATAGAGGGGATTATTAGCCACCAGTCCCACGACCTGGCCGCTAAACCGGCAGAAACAGGTGATTAGATTCTTGGCATACTCATCCTTTATCTCAAAATAATTTCCGTCGTCCACTATATGCCCGATGACATCGTGCATATCGTAAGTCTTCTCATATTCGTCAGGGACAAGATCGGCTAAGGCCTCCACTTCCCGTTCAGGGTCATCGGTCTGCTCCCGGCGGGGAGGCGCTTCCTTGAAGCTCTGGGGGAGGTAGCTGAGCAGTTCCCTGCATTGATTGATCGATTCCTCGTCAGTGTCCCCCACAAGGTCACAGGTTCCACTGAGCTGCATGTGGTAATCCGCGCCACCGACGTTCTTGTCTATGACTTCGGATGTGGCAGCCTGGGTCTGCCGTGGACCTCCGAGCCACATGTTGCCGGAGTTCCTGCTGATGATCAGGAAGTCGCAAAGGGCAGGAATATAAGCCCCTCCTGCAATACAAGGTCCCATGAGCACGGTGATCTGGGGAATAACGCCGGAATACACGGCCTGGAGCCTGAACTGCCAGTCTATGCCGGCCATGGGCACGTCCCTGTACCCGAGCCTGCCACCTGAGGAGTCCAGAAGGATCACATAGGGAATCCTCCACATGGCCGCCATTTCAATCGGCCTGGAAAATTTAAGCATATGCTGGGCCCCCACAGATCCGCCCAAAACTGTGAAATCGCTGGCGTGAACCATGATCATGCGGCCGTTGACCTTGGCCGTGCCCACCACCGCACCGTCGCATGGGGCCTCCGGTATCCGACCGTCAATACGAATGCTGGTGGTGCCAACGGAGGAGCCTAATTCCTTAAAGGTCCCGGGGTCAACCAGGGTCTCGATCCTCTCACGAGCGGAGAGCTTGCCGCGCTTATGCTGTCTTTCCATATGCTTGGCGCCTCCGCCCTGGAGGTTTTTCTCCTGAATCTCATAATATTTCTTAACGGCCTCTTCCATTATCTTGCCCATTATTGCAATACCTCCGTCCTAACCCGGATAAACCGGAACCAAAGAGCGATTTTACCACGAAGCACACGAAGGGCACGAAAAATGAATTCCTGATGGTTATACGGTCTCTTCGTGTTCTTCGTGATCTTCGTGGTAAACAAATTTACGCATAAGATACTAAACAGCCTCCTACGCAGGCTTAATAAAACGTCTCTTCTCCGGCATCTTTTCTCTCTTGTTGAGCGTTGCGTGCAGGGCCCTGACAATCCTCGAACGAGTCTCTCTCGGGTCGATCACCTCATTGACCGTGTACCAGGTAGTGTAGAGCTTGCCAAAGGTCATGACGCTGAACTCCTTCTTCAGGATATTCAGAAAGAAGTTGTAAACATCATCGTAGTTGCCATCCTCCTTTGCCTTGGCCAATTGCTTGTGAAACACCGCGTGAACAATCATCTCCGGTCCTGTGGGTGCGAACTCGGTGGAAGGCCAGGCATAAATAAAGTCAGGCCCCATCTTGCTGCAGCCCATGACAATGTTGGACCCTCCGTAGGATCGTCTCAGTACTATGCTCACCTTGGGATTGGTCAGGTGCGAATATCCGTGCAGGTTCTTGGCCCCGTGTCGGATGACCCCCATCCGTTCCCATTTGTCTCCTGGGGGGAACGCGGTGGTGTCTGAAATAGTCACAAGGGGAATGTTGAACGCGTCTAAAAACATAAGGAACCGGTCGTACTTGTCCGAGGAATCGGGCTCCATGATGCCGCTCAACTCATCCGGGTTACTGGCGGCGATGCCTGCAATTAGACCGTCAAACCGGGTAAAACCCACTATCAGGTTGGAGGCGAAGTCCTCCTGTATTTCAAAGAACTCCCCGTTATCCACTATCAGGTCGATGACATCGTGCATATCATAAGTGAACTTGGGATTTTCGGGCATGATATCCAGCAGGGCCTCCTCACCCCTTTCCGGATCATCCCCGGTCTTTAACACCTCGTGCCTTTCCCAGCAGTTCTGGGGTATAAACTGAAGGATCTCCTTGGCCATATCGATGGCTACCTGGTCGCTTTCGGCCACCAGATCGCACTGACCGCTCTTTTCCATGTGGAACTCGGCCGAACCGGCGTCATCCGATTCAATCTCTCCTCCCATCCACAAGAACCCTGTATTCGCGTTCATGATAAGGAAATCGGACAGAACCGGAACCTGTGCCAATGGTCCTGTGCAGGGCCCTAAGACGAGCGCTATCCGGGGAATCACCCCGGAATAGAGACAATAGTCCCTAACCAGGGAGCCCATACCATGCAGGCCGACAAGACCATTCCTGAAATCAAGCCTGGAGCCGGCCGAGTCAAAAATCCCAATGATGGGAACCTGCTCCTGCCCCGCCATCCGGATCAGTTCGGCGATCTTCCACACCCCCTGGTCTCCGATGGCGCCGGACATTACGGTAAAGTCAAGGGAGTAGACCATGACCTGCCTTCCCTTCACTTTAGCCGGGCCCATTACGACACCATCAGCCGGACTGGGCTTCCCCCCCTCATCCCCGGGAAGCTTGAACTCCCTTACAACAGAGCCAAGTTCCTCGAATGTGCCGGGATCGGCCAAGAGATCAATCCTCTCCCTCGCAGTAAGCTTCCCCAATTTATGCTGAAGCTCAACCCGCTTTTCTCCCCCGCCTCCCGCATTCTCTTCGCGAACCTTGACAAGCTTATCAAGATAACCGTCCATCCATTTTCCCATACCGCGAATCTCCCTATGATAGACCTCGTTAAGTGGTTAAGTAGTTGAGTGGCTGAGTGCTTGAGTGGTTATTATTTGACTGCTCTCTGTTCAATTCCTTTGAAAACAAATTCGCATAGCTTTTCTGTCAGATCGTCAGCAGATATCTTGCGGCCGAAGACCACTCTCGTAAGACACACATTCTCGATCGAGCCGAGGATGGCCTGCCTCAAAAAAACAGGCGGAATATCGTCCCTGATTTCCTGGTCCTTCATCCCCTCCTGGATAATCTCTAACAAAATATCGGTGTATTTTTTGACCAGCTTATATGTCCCACTGGTGTAGTAGTCAGAAAAACTCCGGACATCGAGAAGGAGGATCTTGGCAAAGACTCTGTCCGTCGCATAGACGTTGATATGTGTCCAGATCAGTTTTCTTATCTTGTTGGAAGCCCCTTTTATACCCTTCAAATCCGTGTGCGCCCGAAGATGATAATGTTCGAGGTACTCCGCAAGCACCTGATAAAGCAGGTCCCTCTTGTCCTTAAAGTACTTATAGATGAGCGCTTCAGTAACCCCGGCGGTTTTAGCGATCTCCGCAGTGGTTATGGCGCCAAAGTCCTTTTTTTCAAGTAATACCCTCAAGGCATCAGCAATCTTTATACGACCCGGAGGCCAGGCTCTTGCGTCTGCCATAATTCATTTCCCTCGCGATTTCAGAAACGGACTCGCCATCTCGTAAGCTTTCACAGGCCCAGAGTTCAGAGATCCATTTCAATTTACTCAAAAACCTTCGCGCCTTTGCGTGAAACCTTTTCTGTTTCGGTTCATCAAGGTTAGGGATCCTTACCCAACACGCAGTTCCGGTTTAAATTATACTGTTTTTATGAGTTAGTAAACGTCACTCATTTTGTCAAGCTTTTTTGGTTTAGACCCAAAAACAATGATTCAGTTTTGCTATCCTGTTGACAGTAGGAGACCTATTGATACCTGAGAAACAGGAGCAATTTCACTTGAAATTGTAAAAACCATGTGATATTCCAAATAAAATTGGGAATTTTGTTACAAGCCCGAAATGATCCGTTTTCGTTATTTCAGCAAAGGCGGGACTGGATCCCGACCTTCGCGCGATAATGGTCTTGGGGACCTTTTCATACCATTGTATTCCCCTGAGACAGACTTCTAAGGACTCACACAATGACACTCAGGACAAAAACCCTTTATGCCTTTGGATTCATCGCCACCCTGCCTGTCCTGATAATGGGGCTGTTCATGCTGGGTTCGGCAGAAGGCATTCTGGAGGATACACTGCGTCAAGAACACGAAGTCTTCATCGAATCAGTCTCTAATAGGCTCACCACTTTCCTCGCCTCAACTCAGTCCGAGTTCCTGAGTACAGTGCAGGAGATACCCTTTGGGGCCATAGAGGGAAAAGAATACGGGAAAGTTGAGCAATACCTTTTACAAGCCTTTCGAACTCACCCGCGTTTTGGAGGCGGGTTTTTCGTTTTAGATAAAAACGGTATTTTAGTTGCTTCCGCCCCGTTGCGTCTGGAATTCATCGGAGAGGGATTTCATCTGAAGCCCTATTTCAAGAAAACGATGCATAGCCGCTCCCCAGTGATTTGGGGCCCCCACCGTTCTGAACTTGCCCAACTTACTGTCCTGACCTATACCATGCCTCTATTGACCTATACGGGGGAATTCAAAGGGCTCCTCGGTGGATCTGTCCAGATCTCCTACAAGACCGCGTTGGGCAGCCTGCGCGAAGTTCACTTCGGCCAGAAGGGGTACCTCACCGTGAGCACTCCGACAGGCAGGGTCATCGTCTCCTCACAGCGTCAATCAGCCGGAACCGAAACCCAATCGGCCAATCCTGAGGAAATGATAGAGACATCCTCGGACCCACTCCCTACGACCGGATGGATCATAACAGTCCATGAACCCAGATCCCAGGCATTTGCCCCAATTAGGCAGTTGAGAAACCACGGCCTGATCATATTGGTTTCGGCTTTGGGCTTTGGCATCCTGCTGGGATGTTGGGCGGCCCTTCTGTTGGTAAGACCCCTGAAACGACTGCAAGAGCGTGTCAAAAATATAACACCGGCGGACCTCAGTCTTGATCTTTCGGAAATAACGGGCAGAGATGAAATCGGCGATCTTGCAAAGACCTTTGCGCGTATGACAGAGAATCTGTCAGCGGCCCAGGAAGAGATAACTTTGCGCGCAGAAGAACTTGTTGTGGCACGGGACAAAGCCTTTGATGCCAACCGCGCCAAGAGCCAGTTTTTGGCCAATATGAGTCACGAAATTCGCACGCCGATGAATGCGGTCACAGGGTTTACCGATATGCTTCTCGACACCCAATTGACTAATGAGCAGAAAGACTATGTCACAAGTGTAAAGCGGAGTGGAGAAGATCTTCTCTCACTCATAAATGACATCCTTGATTTTTCAAAAATCGAAGCGGGGGAGCTGGATTTTGAAGAGATCGATTTTGACCCTGAGCTGCTTGCCTATGATGTGTGTGATGCAGTCCGACCAAGAATTGGATCAAAATCTATTGAACTCCTCTGCCACATTGAAGATGCTGTTCCTGCAAGCGTGAAAGGGGACCCCACACGGTTCAAACAGGTCTTGATCAACCTCATGGGAAATGCACCCAAATTCATGGACTCCGGAGAGATTGAGCTCTCCTTACATATCGAAGAGGAAACGGAGAGGCGGATAAAACTGCATGCCAAAATTCGGGATACAGGCATTGGGATTCCCAGCGGCAAACTGGATCTCATCTTTGATTCGTTCAGCCAGGCCGACGGTTCAACCACGCGAAAGTACGGTGGCACCGGATTGGGTTTGTCCATATGCAGGCAGATCTCAAATCTCATGGATGGGGATGTATGGGCTGAGAGTGAAGAGGGGAAAGGGAGCATCTTCCATTTTACCGCCTGGCTCGAAAAATCGACAGGGAAATCTGCCGAGAGATATACCCCCGCCTTACTTACTGGAAAAAGGATTCTTATCATAGATGATAACCGGACTAATCTGGAGATATTGACTCGTAACCTGGAGTTGGTGGGTATGCGTGTGGTTGCACTGAGGAGCGGGGAAGAGGTCCTTCCGGCCTTACAGAAATCAGTAGACGAAAAGGATCCCTTTGATGTTTGTATCAGTGACATCCAGATGCCCGGTCTAAGCGGTTATGAGACGGCAGAAAGAATCCGTGAATCGGACTCACCATTATCAAACATACGCCTTATTGCCTTATCCTCAGTGATGGAGCGGGACGCCAGACGTTGTGAAGAGGCAGGGTTCGACGGTTTCCTGAACAAGCCCGTTCGAAGGGAAAAACTCTACGAGATGTTGGCAAGATTTCCAGGCGAAAAGAAAAAGGGTGGAGAAGAAAGACGAGAGATCATGACCCAGTACTCAGTACGTGAAGAAATGAAACTCTCGATCCGGATACTGTTAGCCGAAGACAACCCGGTCAATCAGAAACTGGCGAAAATAATGCTGGGAAAGGGAGGTTACCAGGTGGAGGTGGCAAATAATGGAAAGGAGGCGGTTCAAAAATACATTACATCCCCCGATGACTTTGACTTGATCTTCATGGACATTCAGATGCCGGAGATGGACGGAGTAGAGGCATGCCAGGCGATTAGAAAAAAGGGGTTTGATACCGTACCGATCATTGCCATGACCGCCCATGCCATGAAGGGTGACAGGGAAAAGTGTATTCAATCAGGAATGAATGATTATGTTTCAAAGCCGATCAAGAGGGAGGTTGTTTTTGCGGTAATTGAGAAATGGGTTTTTGGAAAAGGTAAACACGATGGGCTCGCAAGATGTCAACCTCCCTCTCCCTCCTCATCCGTAGAAAAAGACCTGTCCAGTTGAGCGTAGCCACTGCAAAAAAATCCATTACGCCTTGAATTCCGTGCCTGCAGAGGCAAAGAAGAACCTCTCCTTCAATTCGGCATGGAGCAAAGATGCCTTTTCATGCCCAGTACAATGCGATACACCCACGTGTTCAATCTCATAGTCATCGATCATCTTCAAGGTTGCATCAAATTGATCGTCATTTGCGGCGCTTAGATGAGTTCCTCCAATTACCGCATGAACCTTATCCTTGTTCAGCTCCCTTGTGGCATAATCTATAATATTGATCATCCCGGCGTGAGCACAACCAAGGACAATAACCAAACCCTTATCTGTATCGACAATTACAGAGAGGTCATCTTTCAGAGGATCCGGCTTTACCTTTTCCCCGTTATCAGTATAAGCGAACAGATTTGCATCGCCTTTTTCAAAGGGATTCAGACGGGGGATTTCTCCCGTTAAATATATATTTTTTCCTATTTCGACCATTTTATTAGAGAGTTTAAAGTTAGCGCCAAAAGATTCCAAATAGGCACGATTAAAAGGAATGCCCACAAACTTTACCCTTTCCGGCGCCTCCTTATATTTCTTTGCAAAAACATCAGGGTGAGCATGAACATCCGTTTGGCCACGCACCTGTAGAACTTGAGGCAACCCGCCAGTGTGGTCATAATGCCCATGGCTCAGCATGATTGCCTTTATTTTCGAAAAATCCTTCTTGAAAGCCAGGGCATTGTGCACAATACCTAAGCCTCGGCCCGTATCAAGCAAATAATTCCCATCTTCACTTTCTATATAACAGGCAAATCCATGCTCAGCCATTGCCGGACTAAAGGTCTTTACACTGTTGTCGCAGAGAATTGTAAATTTTATTTCCATATCAGGTTCCCACTCCCTCCCCGGCCAAGAAACCCAACCGCCTTCCTAATTCATGGAATACGGGGGCAATATCAGGCCCAAGACCCCGCGTAAAATCCGGATTGTTATAGAGCTCGTAAAACATATTCTGGCACTCCCAGAGATCCGGTTTCAGGTTCAGATCATCCGCCAGGTCTAAAAAGCTGATGATATCCTTGATGGAAATCCGTTCAGGGGTCGAGGTCAGACGATTCATCTCATGAGCAAGATAATCCTGACTCATCTGTCTCATCCCCTTTCCTCTCAAGACCATTTTCAGGGATTTGGCTTGAGCAGTCAGATCATTGAGCCTCGTCCATTCTACCGGTCGTTTCTCCTCATTCGGAGAAAAAAGTCTGTTCAGCTCATCAGCTAACAGAATGGACAAGAGATCCTCCGGGATTGCAGAGACAGGCCCCCCCGTCTCCCGATGCAAAGAAAAAACATCCTCAATAAGGGCATCATGGTTACGGATATAATCCCTGTCCAGGCGACTAAGACTCAAGACCAGGCCTTCCATAAGGGTTTTGAGCGTGTCCGGAATGAGATCCTCAGACCCGTACTTCCTGACCCCGCCTACATAAGTGCGAAAAATATCCTCTGCCTTTTTTGGAGACATTGTCAGCGCCTGTCGTATCCCATCGGCTGCTTTCTCAAAGTCAAATCCTTCGGCGCCTTCTCCGACAAGGCAGCCCAATTTTCCTCTTTCCCCGCGGAAGGCCAAGTATATCCGCACGGACTTCCGGCCTGTCCCTGCCTCTACCACCTCTGTACGGCCCAATATGGCCTGTCCCTCCTGTCCCTGCAAAAGTAGTTCAGACAGATCACTAACCATCCCCGAAAAAACACCGCCTGCCCTGGAAACCCCATCGGTCAGCCCGGCAAGGGCATAGTGGGCTGTGGCACGGGAGGGGTCTATGCGGACGGGCCTGACCCGGACATCATATACATCTTTGCCGTCCCGATAATCAGGATCATTACTCTTGGCCATAGCAAGGTATTCCATAAGCCCTGCTTCCAGATCCTTGTCCACCCATGGCTGCGCCAACTCCACTGCCCGGGCAGCGTATTTAAGCACCTGTACAGGCTCAAGCCCTGAGATATCGTCAAAAAACCAGCCGCAACTGGTAAACATATAAAGGGCCAT
>JAOZQV010000131.1 GCA_029932035.1 Deltaproteobacteria bacterium
AGATCCCCTTCCCCTCTTTATCAAGCACTACTTCTCTTATGGGGGTAAACGCCACCAAGTTGGTTGGAAAGATTTCTTTTGAAAATAGTTTTTCTGGCTCGATAAAATCGGGTGGGATGGAGTCCTTTATATGGGCAGGGTCAATCCCATAAAAAACGAAGCCCCCATAGGGCCGGCCCTTATAAATATAACGTGTTTTATTCCAGTCAATCTTAAGCCGCTTATCGGTCTTATTCATAACTGAGAGGCGGAATGAAACAAAGAATTTTTTATCCCCCTTGAGTGGTTCAAATCTGGTCTCAAAAGACTTATTTCCCCCTTTTTGAACAGATGGACTACTGACCCAATTCTTGATTTTCTTTGTTGGTGCGCACGCAGTCAATAAGATAAAAAGAAAAAGCACACTCCAGATCTTTATTTTCATGGTCCTACCTCCTTGCTTTCTTAAATGAAATCTATTCTTTTTTCTCTTCTTTGATAGGGATTATAGGTTCTACCACTTTAATCGGAAGCTCGAGGGTTCTTTTCATAATTCCAAATAACCCAGATCCAATCTCTGCAGCCGGAAGGTACTCTACTTTCGGGTCCTTCAAATTCCCTGTTACCTTTATCGCAATAGAGACTAATTTATCATTAAGTACATACCCTATTAGCGGAAGCATTCTTATGATGCGGTCCACTGTTTTGAAGGGAGCGGCAAACATCTTAAGATCTAATTTGTTTTCTAACAAATCAATATCGCCATAGCAGGCCAGGTTCATGGAAGAACCATCCACCAGCACTTTTTCCAAATGCACCTTGCCATCCTTAACATTACCTTCAGCAATTATTGAATTATAATGGAATCCTTTAGTTACAAGGTCAGGGAGCTTTCCACTAAATATTTCGGTAATATTGAGTAGAGAAAACACCTTCATCAATAGAGGATCGCGATTTATGCTGCCATCCTTGGCAACAAATTTGAAAGGGCCATGAAGAGATTTAATCAATTGAGTGCCCGTCCCTTCCCCTTTTATCTCGCTTTCGAAATCGAAAGTCCCGTCTACTGCTGTGGATTTCTTAGAGAGACAGGCGAAGGTCTCAGCCATACCCCTCTTTTTGACGGCCGGTTTAAAATCCAACCGTATTCCCTGTTGAGATATGTTCAAAGTTCCCGGCGTTGAAATACCACATAGACTGGCTTCGGTGACTGTAACATTGGCTGTGTCCCCTTCTGCAGATATGCTGCAGTGAAAGGGTTCCCATCTGAATTCCCCGTATGTGAGGGAATCTAATTTGACGCGAGTAGTTCCTTTTAGCGGCAGGGACCATCTGTTTTTCCCCTTATTGACTTCTGTTGCTTTGCCCTTCTTATCAAACGCGTTAATAATATCCTCCAGTTCAAAGTCATCGGAAGAGAGGTTCAGGTCGAATAGGATTCCCTGTTCTGACAGGTCGAAGGTCCCGGTTGCGCTGATTTGAGTATCGTCTACGGCAAGGTTGGTCGATTCTAAGATAATCCTCTGTTGACCGGCTTTAAGAGAGAAATCCTTTATATTTGCCGGGAGGTTAAATTCGTGAAAAGCGATGTCCCCACCCTGCAGATGCCCCTCGATTGTGGATTCAATTGCGCTGCCCGGTATGATACGGGCCCACAGATTACCCTTGATCCATCCATTCAGAATACTGTTTTTGGCTAACAGCGGATCCAAACTTGTCTTGTCGAGATTTCCGGTAAATTTGATGGATACGGCATCCTCCCGGATATTGCAGTCAAAAGATGCATCTGATTTGTCATCTCTGATAGTTAGGTCTTCAATTTTGAGTACGGCCGGGGTCTTTATCACACTCAACGAGATATCAGGCCCTTTTGCGGCAGACAGATTGCCCTTAAAGGATGTTTCAGTGCCCTTATCCCAGAGGAGATGGGTCTTTGAAATGGCCACTGGAGATATGACCTTGAGGTCCTCCGGTAGATTGATAAGCTCTGAAGCCGACCGGATTGCCTCTATGCCCATGTTGCCTTCAAGGGTCGCTTCCAACCTGTTCAGACCCTCCATATAGCCTTTTGCTTCACCTGACACATCTAATTCGGCATCGAGGATACCCACCCTGGCGTCTCTGAGGATAAGCGTTTGGCAGTCTGCCTCCACTCTTCCCTCTGCCACAGTTAGCGGGCCAGGCAATAGCGTTGAGGTCAGGGTGAAGTCCTTGATTGCGCATGCCGTCTTGAAGCGCCAGGCCGTGGGCCTTAAAACAGGACCTTTGAAGTCTAATCTGTTCAGTGTAACATAACCCTTTAGACTCTCTATCTCTTCTATCGCTTCTTTGGTTCCAGCAAAGGAAGAAACCCAAGGATAAATTTCGTCCAAAAGGATATTGGCCTTAGCCGATTCAACCTCCATATATAGCTCTTTGCGCCAGTCCAACATTCCTGACACGTTGGAAAAGGCTGTCTTTCCTAATTTACCAGCCAATCCCTCTGCATTGACTACGCTATTGGCATAGGAGAAATGAGTTCCTCTGATTTCAACAGGATATGGAATTAGCCGGTATTTGGCGCGCAGGTCGAATTCAGAGGCATTCACACTCGGCATGATCGATGAAAGGTTTTCGCCTAAAATCAGCCTGGCCGTGGCGTTCCCTTTGATGTCATCAATCCGTCTTAACTCTTCTGCAAGTAAGCTGTCCCTGGCCAGGTTTTTTAAGATGGAAAGGGACTGCGTCAGATCGGCCTTTATCATAACATCGAGATGAAAGAGGTCATCATTTTCTGCCAAGCCCAATCTCAAATTGCCCTTGGTTCCCAAGGTCTTCCCGAGCCTGGCTCTGAGGCGGCTTCCATTGAGTATCCCCTTAGAAATAAGGGCGTCCCCATTCACTTCCTCCAAGTTCAGATTTATTGCGGGAATTGAAATCTGTCCCCCAAGCATGTTCCCCTTGATAAGGATATTCTCCAGCTCTCCTAAATCATTCAACGACTTCCCATTAGTCTCGAAACTGATCAGCGGGACTTTGCCCCCCTTGACAATGGAAAAAATATTCTGGACTTCAGGGGTATCTTCCCCCATTGAGAGGGCAACTTCACGCAGGGAAGGAATATCGACGTCTTTCCCCTCCAGTCTTAGACTCACTCGAGGTGTTGCGTTATCCATGATAAACTCCCCGGTAAGGCCAAGACGGGGATAATCAAGATTCAGCTCCGAGATAGAGATCGTGGTCTTATCCTCAGTAATATTCAGTGTCCCATCTATATTCACGCCTTTGAAGACCACTTCTTGATTATTGTTGATTAGGGGCAGAAACGGTGCAGAACCCTTTATCTTTGCCTCAATATCCTTTGTCAAATCGGTCTTAAAAGCGATATCCAGATTTACCTCTGAATCTCCAACCCTTAAAGCGCCTTTGGGCAGGATATAATCCGGCAGCATACCGGGTCTGAGACAGCTCAATTCAATTCGTCCATCACCCTTGAATGTTTTTAGATCCAAATGGCTTTTCAGAGAAAGCCCTTTCCAGAGGTTGGATTTGCAGGTTAGGTCAATTTTTAGTTGTTTTGACATATTGATCTGGATGTGAATATCGTTAAACCATAGGATCGGTACTTCCCCCTTCACAAGGTTGGCCTTTCCGTTTTCCACATGGAGAGAAAAACCCTCAGTTTCCGAAACAATCGGCGCTAAGACAAGGGCCAGTTTTTTTCTTAGATCTTTTTGATTAGATGAACCGGGGGTTTCCTTTATATGCTCTTGCGATTGTGGGAGTTCTATGTTGATCTCTAATGATTCCGCCTTGAGAACAGCGATTTGCAGCTTCCCGGATAGGAGAGGCCATATCTTAGGATATATTATCAGTGATTCGATTTCTGCCGAGACCTTACCTGCAATTAGGAGGCTTGCTTCACGAATCACAGCGTGAGGACGTGGAAAAAAAGAGAAATCAGCCCTTGCAATTTTGACCTGCCCGCCCGCTCTTTTTGAGAGATGGGCCACGATTTCTCTCTTTACAAATTCGGAATCGATGAACCTCGGCACAGCCAGGATAAGGGCGCCCACAAGGAGCAGGAGGACCAAAATGCTCCCTGAGATCAGAACGAGAATTTTCTTTCGGCTTTTTATGGAAATGATAGTTTCTCAGAAAATGTCATTGGATTAGGTTTGCGGTTGAACCCTGAACCTTTGCACCCGTGAACGGTTGCGAAAGAGCATCAAAAGGAGAGAAATGGGGAGGGATCTTAGACAAGAGTTTGGGGGTTCATCTGAGGGCTCGCGCAAAAATAACCGAGTAGGTGTCCCGTCTCACTTGGAGACAGCCCGAGTTCTTTTACAAATTTCTTCCCTATCCTGATCATTGTTTACTACTTTTCTTCCCTCGATACTCTTGATGATAACATGTTGCAGGGCGCAGGGGGCGTTAAGCCGCGCCTGTCTCGGCATGACCCTCCTCCCAATTTGCTATTGAGTGCCTGAACGAAATAACTTCCCTATTTCATAATCTTAATCATAATCGTAATCTTACTCAAAACGATTATGATTCCGGAAATATTATTTATCTTTCCCCTTTATGTCGATAACCGGCAGGGCTTCAACACCGCTCTTGTCAATTTTTAGATAAACATTCCCATCCTCATAGCGCTCAATCCGGTTAACAGGGACAGAGATATCCTTTTTTCCCCATAAATGTCCTTCTAACAGTATAATATGGGTAATACGTCCGGATTTTTTCTCCACAAGGAAATCATCTACCTTGCCTGCATGTCCGTCTGTGGCGAAAACCTTAGCCCCTTTGTGAACAATAAGCCCTCCGGCCGGAACAGCCTCATGCTCAACAAAAACAGAGGCCGGTGTTCCCATATCCCATCCGGCCTGTTCAGCCATATACAGTGTTATATTTGAGGGGATGTATTCCTCCTGAATGAAATTTTTCATCCCTTCGAATCTCTCCTTGCTGATCGAAAGAAAAACAGTATCATGGGAGGCCTCTTTCACCAGTCTTTCGGGGACAAGCCTCTCTGTGTTTTGAAGATCATTACCTCTGACAACGAGATAGGTCACCCTTTCAGTTTTAGGATTTAGTATAATGTTTTCGAGACGACCAATCCTCCCGTCTAAACATTCAACATGCGCATTCAGATGCATATCCATACATCTACCTCCATAACTTAATTTTTTTTAAAAGTATTACTGAACCGGGGTTGTGTGTCAAGACAATTGTGTTTCACTGCAACTTGTTAAGCCCTGGTCAATTCTGCTTTGGTTCGAGCGTTAAGGTGGACTCGGTGTGTTCATTGATGGCCTTGTCGCTAAACCACCAGTATAATTTACTCCCATCCATGAAGGCCTTTATCTGGTCCTTTTGATGCGGGCTGAACAGCCGACCGGTGACACCACCGGGCAGTACGGCCACGATTTTGTCGTCATCCGCCATGTCAGCCACCATGCGCAGTGAGGCGCAGTTGGTCACCGCAAAGGGATCATCCAGGCCATACCAGCCGCGGTAGAGCGTTTCACCAGAGCCTCCCATCGGCATTGGGCCGCTGCCCAAGAGCTCTTTGCCCGGGCCCTTGCGCCGTATGGGGCTCACGAGCTCTAAGGTATGGACTTTGCCCCACAGCCAATTATTGGGGTCACTGCCCAGGCGGGCGCTGAGCTGGGCCTTGGCCTTCCGGCCGGCCTGGTGGAACAGATCGTCTATGGTTTCGACCTTGCCGCTGCTGTTCTCGTCATCAAACCACTCGGATGATCCGCTCAGTACCATCTGCTGAAGCCGCTCCTCCCAGAAATACCAGTTATTCAACATGGTCGTGGTCACCTCTGGCCCAAGTTCATCTTCAAAGACCAGTCGAGCGAAATTAATGTAGGTGGTCTGAAAGATGGTGGGCGCGGCCAGACCAGGCTCATCCATGAAGTTCCAATTGGATAAGATATTTCCCATCTCTCTCGTGTCCTCGTGGGCCAAAAGGGCCTTTGCCATAACGGGCGCAATTTTCGCGGCCATAAGGTTTTTGACGTCGCGTTGATACTGCCAGTGGTTGTCCACGGTTTTAGGCCCGGGGCTCTTCATAAGCTCTTTGAGCCTGCTGTATCGGTATGAAGGCGCGAAATAGGATGAGTAGTAAAATGGGTAATTATTGGGCACTGTCTTGTGATTGCAGGTTCCCAGCCAGCCCCGTTTGGGGTTGTCGCTGTGGGGCATGTCGGCCTGGGGTATCCAGCCTTTCCAGTTGTCCTCGCTGCTGGTGACCTGGTAGGGGACGGTGCCGTCGCCCCGGGGGCGGATTGGAAGCGTGCCCGAGGCCCTGTAACCGATGTTGCCCTTAACGTCGGCAAATACCCAGTTAAGGCAGAGCATGGGAACGTCTGCCAGGGCCTCGTGCAGGTCTGCTGTGGTCTTGGCTGTGAGAAGGCCGGAAAGGCCGATAACCGGAGTCATTGACTCGACAGGCGCCCAGCGCAGGGTGATAACCTTTTCGGTTTCGAGGCCGGGCAGGACGTCTGAGACTACAGGACCCCTGCGCGTGAGTCTTATCTTTATCTTGTCTTCACGATACCCTTCCTGAGCCCCTTTGTCTTTGATCTTGAGTGTCTCCTCAATGACCTCAAAAGGTAGTGATTTTTTCCCCTCTAAATATCGATCCGGGTCGTTGGGATTCACTGTTTCCACGTAGAGGTCCTGCATATCGCCGTAGTTATTGGTCATGGCAATGGAGATGTAGTTGGTACGGCCCAGCGCAAATCCCGGCAGACCGGGGATATTGGCGCCCACGGCCCTTACCTCCGGGGTGATGATACCGAGGGGATACCATACTCCGGGCAGTATTCTCGGGTCTAAGTGAGGATCGCTGGCTAAGACCGGTTTGGGCCCGGGGGACAGATTGGACGAAACTACCCAGTTGTTGCTGCCCACACGGAGGGGGAGATCACGAATAAGTGCCAGCATGTTTTCGTCGGCCTTCAGGGAATAGGCGGACGGCCTGCCAAGGGGTGGGATGAATGTTTGGCCGGAGTCTCCTGGATCGTCCGGGTTGATATTTATAGGCAGAATCTCGACAGCCCTATCCGGGCCGACGGTCTCCACCAACATCTGGGTTACTACCTCTGTATTGAGATTGGCCGAGGTGGAGTAGCCCATGTAGTACAAAATGCACAGTGAGTCGGTTACAGACCAGGGTTCGGGCTTTATGCCTGCCAGTTTGAATTCCAGAGGTAGATCCCCGGGGTACTGTTCGATAAAGGCATTGACCCCGTCCACGTAATTTTGAAAATAATCTCTGGTCTCCTGATCCAGCATCTTTGCCTGCTTTTTGGCTGTACGGTGGAGACCGATGGTACGCATGCGAATATCTAAGTGCCTGGCCTTTTCGCCAGCCAGTTCGCAGATCCTCCCCTGTGCAAAGAGCCGAGTGAGCTGCATCTGGAACAGGCGATCCTGGGCCGTTACGAAACCCTGGGCCATGATGGCATCGTGCATATTTTCGGCATAGATGAAGGCCATCCCTTTCTCGTCCCGTTTGACCGTAACCGGTTTTTTGAGTCCGGTAAGGAGCAGTTTCCCCTCGCTCTGATAGTCGTTCAAATAGGGAAGGCAGAAGGCGAATGCCACGATCACAATGATGAGGAAAATCCCGGCCCATAATAAACGCTTCAGCCATTTCATTATCGATTCCTCCTATATTTTGACAAACTCGTAAAAAGTCTCCAAGGGCGGGAATGACGGCCTTGGAGACTTCATATTTTGATTAGAAAAAGATTTTGGATTCTTCCCCCAAAGGTATAGGCAGCACAGGCCGCTTTTTTGAGAAAGAACTATAGGTAGTTTTTATTTGTGTGTCAATAATGAAGTTCTCGCAAGATGTTGCGCTCAGCTGAACTAAAATAACATGGCTTGCCAAATCGACTGTTTATTTATACAGTACCTGGATAAAAACCCTGTCAGACACGATTTTGGTCCCGCAGGGCGGGATAAGAACTCACACAAATTTAGGCGGGGTTGTTTTTGGATTCATACTCTTACTCTTACTCTTAATCATAATCGTTTTGATTAAGATTACGATTAAGATTATGAAATAGGGAGTTATTTCGTTCAGGTTCTATAGTTAATAAGAGACCGGTATGCAGCAAAATGATGAAAAGATAAAGGCTCTTTTGATTGGAGTCTGTCTGTTGGACGAAGATGTTGCCGCTAAAGGGGCCTCTATGGAGGAGCTGGAAAGGCTGGTAGATACGGCAGGCATTGCCACTTCAGGTAAATATATACAGAGAAAGGACAGAAAAAGCGCGCGGACCTATGCTGGAGAAGGCTTTATAAAGAAGTGCCTTGAAAAAGAAGAAGAAGTCGACATTCTGATCTTCGATAATGATCTGACCGGGTCCCAGGCACGAAATATCGAAAGAGAGTTTTCAGTAGAGGCCATAGACCGCACTGAAGTGATCTTGAGGATTTTTCACAACCGTGCTCAGACAAAAGAGGCAAAACTGCAGGTCAGATTAGCGGAGTTGAGATATGAACTCCCGAGATTGAAGAGTATGTGGACGCACCTCGATAGAGAAAGGTTCGGCAGTAGAATGGGAGCTGGCGTTGCCTTCAGAGGGATGGGAGAAAAACAGAGTGAGAAGGACAGGCAGAAGCTTCAGCGGGAAATCTACGAAATAGAGAAACGTCTCGGTAAGATCATTAAACAGATTGATACCCAGAAGAAAAGGCGAAAAAGGAACTGCAGGAATATCGGTTTAGTGGGATACACCAATGCGGGAAAATCAACACTGTTTAACAGACTGACCAATGCCGGAGTCCTGGTCGAAGACAAGCTCTTTGCAACACTCGATTCAACCACCAGAACGCTGAATCTCGGAAAGGGAAGGGATATCGTTATCTCTGATACGGTTGGATTTATATCGAATTTGCCGCATCACTTAATAGCATCATTCCGGGCAACTCTGAGAGAGGCTGAAGAGGCGGATCTTCTCTTGAACATCACCGACATCTCTGATGATGATTTTGAAAAGCATATAAATGATGTGGAAAATGTCTTAGAGGAGATAGGCGCTCATGGGACTCCTCAATTATTACTATTCAACAAAATAGACAGGGTTAGTGAGCCTGTTGTTGAAAGGGTCAAAAAAAATTATCCAGAGGCTCATTTGATTTCAGCCAAAAGCGGAGAAAACATTGAAGAACTGCTTCATCAAATCGACAGGAGTCTGAATGTCCCCCGAAAATACATACTGTCAGTTCCCCAAACCCACCAGAAAGCGATAAATTACACGCATGATTGGGGCAGGATCTTAAAAAAGGAATATGTAGATGGTTTTGTAAAGATAACAGTGGAGATGGGGAGCGAAGAGATCAGGAATTTGGAGGAAGTAAAACTCGTAC
>JAOZQV010000132.1 GCA_029932035.1 Deltaproteobacteria bacterium
GCACAAAAGAACATGGACCGGGCTCCAGGGCAAACTAAACCCTGGCTTTCACTTAATTACATCCCAAGCTCTTCCGGGGAGAGCTCTTTCAATATGGAAACCTCATGACTTTCCACTACACCTGCCCATTTTTCCATCATTTCCAACATTTCCGGATCAGAAAACATCTTGTCCATCACGGTCTCCATGTCCGCAAGGCTGTCCCAGTCTGTCACAAAATTCAGGGTCTGCACAACATCGCCGCCGCTGACGAAACCGTAGATTTTGACCTGGGGAAATCCCTTTTTCTCGGCCACTTCCTTGAAGCTTTTCATCAAGGGCCCGGCCTCTCTCCACTTGCCAGGGGCGAACTTTACCTTCTCAACCACTTTTGCTTTCATTGCTTCCTCCTTTATCTTAAGGTTATCAGGCCATTAAAGAAACCCTCATCCCAATATCTCATCAACAACCTTCTTGATCTTCATATAATGGGTCCCCTTCCAGTAGATTCTGTCACAGGTCTTACAATATGAATATTCGTCATAAAACTCCCTGGTTTTTGGTGGAATCCTCTCTAAAATCCTCTCTTTCGAGACCCTGACAAGGGGTTTATTACATTGCAGACATCTCGAAAAAGGCTCGATAAACTCCCTCAATGACAGATAATCTATAATCCCTCTTATCTGTTCGACTGTGGTGCCGGCCCTTATAAAAATCCCGTGCGTTACGTCCCTGAATTTGAGCAGTTTCCTGCTCTTGGTCAGAATCGTCCTGTTTTCCCTTTTGGATATCCGGATGATTTCGCGGGGTAAAAGTGAGGCATCGTAATACACGTCAAGGCCCAGTGCGCGCATATATTTGACGATGTCTCTTATGTTGATGTCTGCAATAAACCTGGTCTGTCTAAGGGGTACTTCCCTGAGACGGGTAACATCCTTAATATCCAGGGACTCAAAAGTAGGATATACGCTGATCCTGTCTCCGTTCTGGATGATATATCCGAAATCAACCGATTTTCCATTCACTAAGATAAGGTCAACCTCTGTGTGAGGCGCCCCCAATGCCTCAATCATATCCTTTACAGATTCTCTTCCTTTGAAGCCGACCTGGAAATCCCTCTTCCGGCGCCGTGGAGACAGAAAGTCGTTCAGTTCTTCATAAAAACGGAATATTACCTCTGACATATATTATTCTTGGCTATACCTCAAAATCCACTTTAATTTTGAACATCTTCTCGGCAGGCATGTTCAGGATCTCGGTTACCCCCGTCTTTTCTGCAATCTCTTTTAAGGCATCATCGATATGGGCCATCTTCTCTGCAATGAAGGTGAACCAGATATTGTAAGGATTCTTTCTCAGATAATTGTGCGTAACCCCTGGATAATCGTTTACAACCTCAACGAACATGTCAATCTTATCTTCCGGCACTTTTGCGGCACAGAGGGTGCTGACAAAGTTGAGGCGCGCGGAATTAAAATTGCCGCCGATTCTCCTGATAATCCCCTCATTTTTCAGTCTTGCCACCGCTTCGATGACCTCATCCTCTGTCAGGTTAAGCCGTCTTCCAAGGTCATGGTAAGGCTGGGATGAAATCGGAAAATCTGACTGTATCTCATTTAAAATCTTTCTGTCTGTTTCATTCATGATTCATTGGGTTTTTTGAGTTTGTTGAGTTCATTGGGTTTGTCGGGTTTATTGAGTTTAAAGTCCTACCTCCAAAGTCATTAGTCAATAGTCAATTCCAACATCCAGCATCACCGCTAAAGTCGGGATCTTCGAACAGCATCAAGTGTCCAGCATCAAGCATCCAGAATCCAGTATCCAGTATCCAGTATCCAACGTCCAGAATCACTTCTTGCCAGGCTGATAGGCGCATAAGGGTTCTTCGGCTAAAAAATCGCCGGTGGCTTCAAAGGCCCTGGCCCGGCAGCCGCCGCAAAACTTTAAATACTCGCACCGCCCACACTTCCCTTTATAGGCAGAAAAGTCCCGAAGCTGATTAAAGTTTTCCGACTTGAGCCAGACAGACTGAAATGTGTCCGTCCTTAAATCTCCACAGTTTAGCTCCAAATACCCGCACGGTTGAACGACTCCCTGATTGGAAATAAAGCAGAAGGACGTCCCCCCGAGACAGCCCCTGGTCATGGCATCTAAACCATAGGTTTCAAAACTGACCTTCTCGCCCCTCTTCCGGGCCTCCTGGCGCAGGATCCTGTAGTAATGAGGCGCGCAGGTGGCCTTGAGGTGTAGGGGAGTTTTATCCCTCATCTGATAAAACCACTTCAGAACCTGCTCGTATTCACGAGCATCAATCTCCTGGTTCACCATCTCCTTGGCCCGTCCTGTGGGCACCAGCAGGAAGAGGTGATGCGCCACAGCCCCGAGGCCCTCTGAAAGATCTAAGATCTTTTCAATATTTCCGATATTGTGTCGGGTGACTGTGGTATTGATCTGGAACTCAAGGCCACCGCTCTTGAGCAGTTCTATTCCATCTAACGCCCCCTTAAAGGCCCCTGGGACTTTTCTGAATTCATCGTGCTGTTTTTCATCGGCCCCATCAATGGAGATACTGACCCTTTTTATTCCCGAGGCCTTCATCCTTCCTATCATCTCAGGAGTCAAGAGAGTCCCGTTCGTGGCCATAACCATGCGGAGACCCAACTCGGTCCCCCTCAGCGCAAGTTCGAAAATATCCTCTCTCAAAAGAGGCTCACCGCCCGTCAGGATGACAATCGGCTGTCCCACTTCGCGGATCTGCCCCAGAATCTCAAGGCATTTGGCAGTGCTTAGCTCGCCTGGATAAGGACCACGTTCAGACCCTGCCCTGCAATGAACACAGTTCAGGTTACATCGCCTGGTTAGTTCCCAGGCGACAAGTCGGAGTTGGTTTCTGGATGCTGGTCGAAGATCGCGGGTTTCGCGGGGATGCTGGACGCTGGTCGAAGATCCCGAGTTTAGCGGGGATGCGGGATGGTGGATGCTTGGTGCTGGATGTTGGTTACTCATTGCTGGTTACTCGTTACAGGTTGCAGGTTCTGCTCCCTGAGCACTGCACAATGCTCACTAATCATTAAACCCAATCGACAATCTTCAATCATCAATCATCAATCCCCGTGCCGCCTCTTTAGCAAAATATGTCAGGATAAGGTCTGCCCCTGCCCTCTTGATAGAGATAAGCATCTCCATCATTACCCGCTCTCCATCGATCCATCCTCTCTCCGCTGCCGCCTTTACCATGGCATATTCACCGCTCACATTATAGGCAGCTAAGGGGAGAAGACTCACCTCCCTGACCCTTGAGATGACGTCTAAGTACGGCATGGCCGGTTTTACCATGATCATATCCGCCCCCTCTTCCATATCGAGTTCTGCCTCTTTCAATGCCTCGAGGAGATTTGCGGGGTCCATCTGGTAGCCGGTTCGATCACCAAACTGGGGCGCTGAATCAGCGGCATCCCGAAAAGGACCGTAAAAGGCAGATGCGTATTTTACTGCGTATGAAAGAATGCCAATATCCTGGTAGCCCTCTTGATCCAGGGCCGTTCTGATAGCGGCCACCCGGCCATCCATCATATCGGATGGAGCAACAAAATCCGCGCCCGCCCTCACATGTGACAGGGCTTGACGGGCAAGTAGTTCCAGTGTGGCATCATTGTCGACCACACCGTTTATGATAACACCACAGTGGCCATGATCCGTGTATTCGCACAGGCACACATCAGTCATAACCACCATTTCCGGCAGACTCTCTTTGATGGCCGCAACTGCTCTCTGAACAATTCCGTCGTCAGCCCATGACCTGCTTCCGGTATCATCTTTTTCATCCGGTAGACCAAAAAGGATAACAGCCGGGATACCGAGAGACCATAACTCACCGGCCTCTTTGACAATTGTATCAACAGAAAACTGGTACTGGCCAGGCATCGAGGAGATCGGGTCCTTAACACCCTTGCCATGTTTCACAAAAAGGGGGGTGATAAAATCCTTTACAGAAAGGGTGGTCTCCCTGACCATATCCCTGATTGCGCTGGTCCTTCTAAGCCTTCGGGGTCTTACTATCATTTGCAATCGTCTCCTTTGCCATTTTTAGCTATCAATAAGAAGTGCCTAAAATACCTAAAGTTTAAGTGCCAAAAGTTGTGGTACGCCTTCGGCGATTCAATTCAAAGAAAAAGATAATCTTGTTTCGGTCAAAAGCCGATCCGGTGTTTAAAATGGACAGGCTTCCTTAACTTTAGGCACTTCAAACTCCAAACTTTGCGTACTTTAGACACTTCCCTCTATTTCTTCATCGGTCAGATAACAGGCAGGATCCGGCGCCCAGACATCCCCTGTAACCGCCTCTGCCCTTACCCTGAAATTGCCTGCGCAGACATCTAACCAGCGACATCTCGCGCAGCGGCCCTTCACATACCTCTTTTTCTCCTTCAGTTTCTTCATCAGGGGGTTGGAAAGATCCGACCATATCTCGCTGAAGGGTCTTTCAAGGACATTGCCGAAGCTGCAATGCCGCCAGAATTGGTCGGCATAAACGGAGCCATCCCAGCTAACACAGCCTATCCCCCTGCCCGAGCTGTTTCCCTCGTTCATCTTAAGGAGACTCAGGACCTCTTCCGCCCTCGGATTGTTCTCCTCTAACATCCGAAGATAGATATAGGGTCCGTCGGCATGGTTATCCACTGTCAGGACCTCCTTTGCCATGCCACGGTCGTGCAGATCTTTGGTCCTGTCAATAATCAGATCGACTACTTTCCGGGTTTCCTCATGATCGAGGTCCTCATCAATTAAATTTGATCCCCGTCCCGCATAAACCAGATGGTAGAAGCAGGCCCTCGGGATCTGGTATTCTTCGAGCAGATCGAAAATAAGTGGGACCTCGGCCGTGTTCATACGGTTTATGGTAAACCTCAAACCGACCTTCAGCCCCACCTCCTGGCAATTCATAATGCCTGCCATGGCATCCTTAAAAGCCCCTTTCCTGCCACGAAAGCGGTCATTTACCTCCTCCATACCATCTAAACTGACACCCACATAGGAAAGACCCACCTCTTTCAACTCCCTGGCCTTATCTTTGCTGATTAAGGTCCCGTTTGTTGAAATAACGGCCCGCATTCCCTTGCTGACCGCATAGTTTGCAAGCTCCACGAGATCAGGCCGCATAAGGGGTTCACCCCCTGAAAAGAGAACCACCGGAGCGCCAAAGGCTGCCATATCATCAATCAAACTCAGGCCCTGCTCATGGTTCAACTCCTTTTCATATGTGCGGTCAACAGCCCGCGCATAACAGTGGACGCACTTGAGATTACAGGCCCTTGTGACGTTCCAGACCACCACGGGTTTCTTATCTTCGGAAAACTGGAGAAGATGAGAAGGCAAGTCTTTTGATTGTCTACCGTAGCGGAGGGCATCTGACGGTTCCACAGTGCCACAGTAAAGTTTGGATATCCCTATCATTCATTGTCTCCCATATCTATCTGGATGCTGGATTCTGGATGAACTCGCAACCCGCAACCCGTAACCCGCAACCTGTAACTTGGCGCCCTTGGCCCTTCAATCAACAATCATCAATCCAAAGGCCCTCAACACTCAATTCTCTGCCCATTTCCTACATGAATCATACCAGACCACTAACCAAAACCGCAAGCCTTTTCACCGCGACTGAAACTCTTGAAAATCAGAGCTTGCATTTCAGAGCAGTTAGGTGTAAGCTTTTTAATGCATTATCTCTTGGGCAAAAATCTATATGGAGGTAAAGGTATGAGAAGCAATCTGAAATGGTTTGTATGTCTGATGGTGGTTATGGGCCTTCTTGCGTCCCCGTTGTTCATGGCAACACCTGCTTCTGCGGACAAGCTCTCAAAGGCGATTGAGCAGGGCATCAACGATGGAAAGATCGACAAGAGCGCAGAACCTGGCTTCCTGGGCATCCCCGGGGCCCCAAAAGTCAATTATATCCTCGGATTCCTGTGGGCCATATGGGTCGGGTGGATCTTTTCCACTGTTGGGGCCTTTGGCGGTATTATGGCCGGTGTGGGGCATATCACCATTTTCGGACTCGGCGACTATGCCAAGGACTTTGGCAAAGGCTATCCCATGAACAAGCTTGTCACCGACTCCATCCGGGTCTCGAACCAGTGGCTTGTGGGGCTGAGCGGCTTGATCTCCAGCACCAATTACTATCGTATGGGCAGGCTTGTGGCCCCCTTAGGCATGTGTCTTGCCATAGGAGGTGTGGGCGGTTCCTGGCTCATCCCGGATCTGACCGCGGGAAAGATCAGCCTTAAGGCCTATATCGGCTATTTCGGCATCGCAGTTCTCGCACTCGGCATCATCCTCTTCCGTGAAACCACAAAGGGAGGGCAGGCCAAGAGGAAAAAGGCCAAAGAGGCTGCAGCCGCCTTTGAAAAAGAGGCCACGGGGGGGGGCGAGACCCAGCAGGGAGTCAAGGTTCTCCAGGGGAGCTGGACCCTCATGTTTATCGCCCTCGCTGTTGTGGTGGCAAGCGCCCTGTGGGCCAACTTAGCTGGCGGGCCCAAGTGGGTAGCCTACATTCTGGCTCTTATAGGCTGGGGCCTGACATTCTTTGTGGGTACGATCCGTTTCACATTTTTCGGGGTTGAATTCAAATTTAAGGCCTTCGTCCCGATGCTTGGCGGCATCTTTATCGCAGCCCTGGCCTCATTCCTCGGGGTGGGTGGCGGCTTCCTCTATGTGCCTTTCTTGACTTCAGTGGCAGGTCTCCCCATGTTCCTGGTGGCAGGCACCAGCGGCCTGGTGGTCCTGGTGGGGATGATCGTTTCTATTTTCAGTTATATGGTGGGAAAAGGCGTGCCTGTTCAATGGGGTTTTATCGGCGCCGAACTGGTCGGTATTTTTATCGGGTCTATGATCGGGCCACGTACCTCCAAATATATTCCGGACATCTGGCTAAAGAGGCTCTTCGTTGTCCTCGCCTTCTACGTCGGCATCCGTTATATCACCAAGGGTTTCTTAGGCTACAGCATAGTCCCGCCTTTCTAATCCAATGATCCCTTCCGGGGCGCCACCGATTAACGACCGGGGGCGTCCTTTTAAGAGGCCTCACCAGGATGGATTTCATTTCAGGATTTGTGGAGGCTATCGATTATTTCCTGATCGTTCCCTACCGCTGGCCAGGAAGTCCTGTGATCGGCTGGTGGACGGGTACCACTGTTTTGGCAGTATGGGCCGCTCTCCTCGGTAAACTGACCATCGCCTTAGTCTTCAGGGTCAATCGCTCGCACATCAAAGAGACGGTCGGAGAAATGGGCCGGCGTCACAGCCAGTCAATGAACGCCCTGAAGGCTGGTGACAGGGCGGCCTACAAGGCCATAAACAGATTGGCAAATGAGGCCTTTGGCAAGAGTTTTTTCCTTCAAGTGGCGATGGCCTCAGCCTCCCTGTGGCCTGTTCCGTGCGCCTTAGGATGGCTCGAGATCCGATTCTCTTCTGTCCGGTTCCCCCTCCTCTTTGACCTGCCATTAATCGGCGACAGTGTGGGCTATCCATTTATCTTCATCCCCCTCTATATCTTAGCAAGGATCATTTTAGGAAAGATAAAGATTCTCTACCACCCCTTTGTCCACATCTCGTCATCTTCGTAGACCTTTTCATCTTCCAAGTGGGCCTCCTCGGCGTCCTCCTCACACATGCGCGGGGGATTGGGGTCGTTGAGCAGCTCTTTGTAATACTCATGCTGGATCAGGAGGCTCATAATCTCATTGGTACCGGTCCAGATCTGTGAAAGCCTCGCGTCCCGGACCATCTTTTCGATGGGAAACACGTTTGTATAGCCTATACCGCCCACGATTCGCATGGCCTGGTTGCAGACCTCCCAGCACATATCAGTGGCGAACTTCTTCGCCTCACTCACCAGGCGGCGCGCCGATGGAAGGCGGAGGTCAGCCGCCCTTCCAGCCGCATGGGTGATGGCCCGCGCCGCATCTAACATCGTAATATTATCCGCGACCTTGAAACTGATGGCCTGATAGTCACGGATCTTCCTGCCAAAGGCGTAACGCCTGTTACTGTAACGCGTTGCAACCTCAAGGGCTGCCCGTGCAAGACCCAATGCTCCACCCGCCGAGGTCAGCCGCTCAGGCACCATCATGGTGTTGAAGATCTGAGCGCCCTGATTCAGTTCCCCTATAAGATTGGAAGCAGGAACCTTCACATCTCTGAAAATAAGCCGCCCTGTGCCTCCCCCCCTTGTGCCCAAAAGGTTGTAGAGGTGCTTTGCCTCCACACCTTCCCGATCCGCCTCGATAAGGATGAGACTGATCCGTTTGTGAGGTTTCCCTTCCGGGTCAGTCTTGCAGTACACCACAAAAAAATCAGCGCCGCTCGCAGCCACCACAAATCGCTTCTGGCCCTTTACTGTAAAATAATCTCCCTCGAGTTTCGCCATTGTGGTGGCCCCGAAAAAATCAGACCCGCCCCTCGGTTCGGTCAGGGCCTCTGCCGAAACAAGCTCCCCTTTCAGCATGGGCTTGAGGAACCTCTCTTTCAAGTCCTCTGATCCAAAAGCGTGAAGGGCCTCCCCCACAATGGAGGGCATGGAAAAGGCGCAACCTAAGGCCATGCCGAGGACGCCTATCTCCTCTAAGGCCGCTATCTCTCCGGTCCAGTCAAGCCCCCTGCCACCATACTCTCTTGAAAACCGTAGGCCTAAGAGATTGCGCTTTCCCAAGGCCTCCACAAACTCCCTTGGATAGGTTATCTCATCCCGATCCATCTTTTTAAGCAGATCGGAAGGCACCTCATTCTTTACAAATTCCCTGACTTCTTCTTTTATCTCCTTTTCTTCATCGGTCAAAAGTATATCCTGCAGCATGGTGTAGCCTCCTTTCATATCGTCTGTTCAGTCGTGGTTAATGCATGTCCCCTATTTTTCTGTAAATTCAATTATGCAGGGCAATTTGATCCCGCAATACACGGGATCGAAGCTTGGAATCGGGAACAACAGAAACATTTAAGTGCGTTATCAAATTTCCAATTTCAAGCCGTGAACGGCTACTAATATAGTAACATGCTAAAAAATGAAAGGGAAATAGTGCTTTGTTTTCATCAAAACGCTCCCATATAAATACCATGGCTGCTAAATGACCCAAGCTCCTTTCTGAATTTGATAAAGATCAGAAGAGCTAACATTGAAAAAATCACGATTTTGACTATCATATCTCTAACCTCCGTAAAAGGAGCATAATCAGGAATCATCCATCCTACATCTTACATCCTGCATCGGTCCGTGTCCGTCTGTGTGTGTCTGTGTGTGTCTGTGGCTAAATCCCCAAATTCCTAAATTCCTAAATCCTACACCACATAATCCTCCAAAT
>JAOZQV010000133.1 GCA_029932035.1 Deltaproteobacteria bacterium
TCAGGTCCATAGTCATTCTATTAAACGAATTGACTAACATCCCCACCTCATCCTTCGCTTCTAAGTCAATAAAAAAATCATAGTCACCGGATGCGATACGATTTGTTCCTTCGGCTAATTCCTTGATGGGGACGGTTATCTCTTTGGAGAGGTAGAATCCAAACCATACAGAAGAAAAGATGATAAGGAGTGTAACAATGGAGAGGGTTATCATATGGCTGGCCATTATCGGGGTTCTTAGCATCTTTAACTGACGGTAATCCTGCAGGCCCTTTGAGATAGCCTGAAGACGGTTAACAAAGGCGCCGGGGACAAATTTAGCTGACGCCACGAGACCAACCACAGCCTTCGATGCAGTCCTCGAAAAAACTGGAACAATGCCACTGACGAGATCTCCATGAGGCGAGGGTTGGATATATTGGCTGTCAGCGCCCTTCTCAATACTTTTCTTCAAGATATCCGGTCCCGGCCCTTTAAAAGCAGTAAGATCAATCCTGTGGTCCTTGGAAACGGCCATTAAGTCCAGTTTTGTCGAAAAAACCTGGAGGGAGGCCAGGCCCAGCTCTTTGCGCTTTTCGTCAATAAATTTCTCAAGCTTCTCTTTTCTGGATGGGATCATAAACCCCTCGTAGGTGATTACTCGACCCAGATTATTGCCAAAAGAGAGGATCTCATCCGTAATCTCCTTGTAGTAATCCTGGCCAACTTCTAAGGAACACTTTAATGATCGCTCGATCTGGAGGCTGAACCAGTATTCGATGGATGAGGAGATGAACTGAACCGAGACGAAAAAAAGAATGATTGTGGGCAATAGGGAGAGAGTAACAAAGGCCAGGACTAATTTGGTCCTCAACTTGGCGCCCATAATACTCTTTTTTCTCTCAAAGAGCAGCTTGACCAAATTTCTGACAGTGAGGAAGAGGAGGAGGAGGAGTAATATCACATTGATATTGATCAGTGCGAAGGCGATAATACTACTTGAAAAGGGAAGGGCCTGCCCTAAGTGAAAGATGCGCATACCCAGGTAGATAAGGGAAGATATCACCACGCACAGGAAAATAATCAGGTATCTTTCTCTGCGTCGTCTCCTGAGATCTTGTTTTTCTGCCTCTAAGTAATCTTTCATGTTAGTGGATTATGTAATGGTGGTAGAGCCGGGATCAAACCCCTGAATACTCAATATCGAAAATCAACCGTATACCAATCGGTCTCAAAATCCCACAGGGAGAGGAAGAAGAAGACATAATGGAAATAAAAGGGCAGTCTGATCGTCTCAAGTTCAGCCATCATGCTGATCTGGTAATGGTCTCCTCTCTGAAGATTGCGAAGTTCGGTGACTTTCAGACCCACAATCTCGGACATCAATTTTTTAGCCTCGTCGAAATCCTTGACATAAATCACCTTATTGTCTCTTGATGACAGCCTCACAATGTACACTTTTTTCAGGCTGTCATACTTGATCTCGTGGCTCACCTTCAGGTCGGCAATGTTCCTATCCCACCACCAGTTTCTAACCTCATACAGTTTTACAAAAAACGTGAACGTGGTACTGACGCCGTTGTCAATCGCCCTTCCCATGTCCTCGGTAAAACAGTCGACCACGCTGAAATATGCGAGTAGATAGTCCCGGGTGTTTGTGACAACAATATCAGTAAGTCGAGCTTCTGCAGCCAATGCTGGCCTACTCGAAAAGAGACTGATAAAAAGGAAAATCAGCAGGGCAGATTTCAGGCTTTTATAAATAAATGGGCTCTTATTCATCTCCTGTTCCTTATGGAGAACCATATGGCAAAGTCCATACAAACAATATAAGCGATTTAAGAAAGGGATAATAGGCGAGGGACCCGCAAATTGCAAGCCCTATCCCAACCGGATTGCGGAATTAGGAATGCGTAATTCAGGTTTCACGAGTTCTTAAGAAAAACAGAAAATGCAGGCGGGTAAAAGCGAGCGGTGCCTTAATCAAAAAATAAGGGGTATCTCAGCGGGCCGACCCTTAGAGATAACCCCTCGTTTTAATTAGGAAAATTTATCTGTTCTCAGGCAAGAGCAGGTTCCGCCAGACCGAAAGCGGGGATTCTTACGCTGTTTTTGCTACATTCCTCCGGTGAAACAAATGCATACACCTTCCAGTGTCTTTTCAACTGCATCAGCGAGGCTAACATCTGTTGGTTAAGGAAATGCCCGGATTTCTTAACAACAAAGTGGCCGATTACAGGAGACTGAATAAGAGAAAGATCTCCAATAAAATCGAGGATCTTATGCCTGACAAACTCATCCTTGTATCTAAGCCCGTCCTCGTTAATTATTCTGAAATCGTCAATAACCACAGCATTGTCGAGGGACCCGCCTCTCGCAAGCCCGTTCGCCTTGAGGGTCTCAACATCTTTCAAGAAGCCAAAGGTCCTGGCTTTGCTGATCTCTCTCACAAAGTCGCCCCCTGAAAAGCGCAACTCGAATTCCTGATTTCTCAGAAGGGGGTGTTGAAAATCGATCATATAGCTGATCTTCAGTTCTTTTGACGGATAAACGCAAATGGATCGGTTTCCATCGTCAATCTTGAATGTCTTCTTGATGACAATAAAGCGTTTTGGGTCCTTCTGCTCCTTAATCCCAGCGCTCTTCACAAGGAATACAAAAGGGGCCGAACTACCATCCATAATAGGCACTTCAGGACCATCTAACTCTACCACGGCGTTGTCAATTCCTAATCCGTAAAAGGCCGCCATCAGATGCTCAATAGTTGAAACCCTGCAACCGTCAAAACCGATGGTCGTGGCTAAGGTAGTATCAAATACGTTGTCAAAACGCGCCTCAATAATCGGATGTCCGGACAGGTCAGTCCTCACGAAACGTATTCCGGTATCGCACGGGGCTGGTCTGATATTTATTCTTATCCTTTCACCGGAATGAAGACCAATCCCGGTGCAACCAATCTCGTCCTTCAACGTGCGCTGCTTATAATCCACAATCCACTCCTTAATTAGCTCTCACTTTCGAATCTTGCGTAATTATTGGTAAGCAAATAGCATGCCAACAGGTCACAGGGGGAACTTAAAAAGAATGATTGGGTCTATCCTGTTAATATTATAAAGATAATCTATGCAGCGAAATTTATACCCTTCTGTAAGGTCATCCATATGGTCATACATCTGTGGCAAAAACAACACATATAAATTATTGCGCGTATTTTAAAATACACTCAGTGGTTTTTTTCGTCCCCCGCTTGATAAGAGCAACTGTATATATTATGGTGGAGATCGTCAAATTGCTGAATCCCGTCTGAAATGGAATTGGAAATATACAAAATTTTTGCTTTGAGGCGAGACCTTTGAAAAACGTTCAATTTCGTTCAAGATCAAGGCGCATGAGAATTTTAACCACAGGAATATATCGGATATTTCGAGGATTAAAATTCGAATGCAACGCAGAGATTGAGCGAAAGGGGGCGTTTTGCAAAGGTCTCGAGGCGCCCATGCTGACCGGCAGAACAATTTATTTAAGATCTCTCATTCTGATAATCTCAATAACTCTTTTTGCGTGCTACCCTGCCCTGAAAAGGGAGGCCCGGCATCCTGAAGAGGCTTTGGCGCCTGTCCGCTTCTTTTCTCCCACCTTCCAAGATGATATGGACAGGGAGTCTCTTATCTCAGCCATAAGAAAAAATCTCGTCTACCTTAACAGGCTTGATCCTGAAAAGCCATTTTATTATGGATCTCACGCTTTTACCTGCAAGCATGTGAGAGAGAGCCAGGAGTCCTTTCTGTCGCTCCTAAAAAAGAATGTTAGCCCGGGAGAGTTAAATGAAGAAATCAGGGCGAAGTTCTTAATATATCGCGCAACCGGTCGGGTGGGTAACAACAGGGTCCTCTTTACCGGCTATTTTGAGCCGATTTATGAGGCCAGCCTGGAGCCTGATGATTTCTTCAGGTACCCGATTTATAAGAGACCGGACGATTTGATAGTAACCAACCTCTCGCTGTTTAAACGCGAATTCAAGGGCAAGAAAATAATCGGACGCATTGAGGGGAAAAAACTCCTCCCTTACTTTTCAAGACGTCAGATCGCCGAAGATGGCGTGTTAAAAGGACAGGGCCTCGAGATCGCCTGGTTGAAGGACCCTGTGGACGTAGCCTTTCTTCAAATACAGGGTTCGGGGAAACTTAGGCTGCGCAACGGCGAGACAATCAGTGTAGGCTACAGCACATCCAACGGTCTGGCATATCGAAGCATCGGTCGGTATATGTTAGACAAGGACTTTCTAACCAAAAAAGAGATGTCCATGCAGTCTATCAGAAGATATCTCTCAGAGCATCCCTCAAACGTTAAGGAAATCCTTAACTACAACCCTTCCTATATATTTTTTCGACGTCTGAAAACGGGACCTTTGGGAAACATAAGCGTTCCCCTGACACCCGGCAGATCCTTGGCCTTAGATTCTAAACTATTTCCCAAGGGGGCTCTGGCCTTTATTTCATGCAAAAAGCCGACCATTAATGAGCGGGGCGAAATAACAGGCTGGAACGAATTTTCCCGTTTTGTCGTGAATCAGGATACCGGGGGCGCAATAAAAGGGGCAGGCAGGGCCGATATTTTCTGGGGAAACGGCCCATACGCCGAAATGGCGGCAGGCCATCTGAAACATGATGGGGAACTCTACATTCTGATCAAGAAACCGTAAAAATCACAGTAACCGTTCACGGGTTCAAAGGTTCAGAGGTTAAGGAATGAGATAGCTGGCACCTTTCATAATCTTAATCATAATCCTAATCTTACTCAAAACGATTATGATTAAGAGTACGATTAAGATTATGAATCTAAAAAAACGTTGAACCCTTAACCTGTGAACGGTTACAAAACACAGAGTCACTTGAGTTAACTTTATTCATTCCGTCTGAGACGGGACTCACTTCAGATGGAAAACTTGGAAAAGTCCGCAATCAGGAGCATAAGCCCGGCGATCTGCTGCAGCAATCCTACCCTGTTTTCTCTCAGAGCCTGATCATCCTTGGTCAAGACCTCTACCCCGTCAAAAAAGTCGTCCACCGGTTTTCTGAGCTTCACCATAAGACCTAAGGCATCAAGATACCCTTCTGCTTCGAAAGATCTGTAAACATCATCCTTGAGGGCCTGAAACGTCTCATAGAGGGCCCCCTCACAATCTTCCCGGAACAGGACCGGGTCCGCCTCAAAGGATTTGTCCTGTTTCTTTAGGATATTACTCACCCGCTTAAAGGTCAAAGCCAACTGGTTGAACTCCTCTGATTCAGAAGAGAACTTCTTGAGCTGATCGATCTTTGAACGGAGTTGCTGGATGCGATCAAATCCCACGGAGATGACGGCCTCGATCAGATCGGATTCATAACCTGACCTCAGCATCATGTTCTTGTAACGCTCCCTCACAAAGGCCATAACCTTGGAAAGGACCTGGGCCTTATCGAACTCAATTCCCTCCTTCAAAAGCGATAAGGCCTGCTCTATGAACTCCTTTAGAGAAAGATCCCAGCCCATATCCTCGATTATCCGGATAATGGCAAGGGCATGTCTGCGAAGGGCAAAGGGATCAGCGCTTCCTGAGGGCTCAAGACCAACAACAAAACATCCGGCGATGGTATCCATCCGATCCGCTATCCCGACAACGGCGCCTATCTTAGATGTTGGGAGTTGCCCTCCGGCCCTTAAAGGAAGGTAATGCTCGTATATTCCTGAACAGACCTCATCCGGATATCCCTCCAATCGGGCGTACTCATCCCCCATGACACCCTGAAGAGATGGAAATTCGTTCACCATCTGGGTGATCAGATCGCATTTACACAAGCTTGCCACCAGCCTTACATTGTCCGCTTCATCCGGCAGGACTATCCCGGCTAAATACCCGGCAAGCTTCGTAAACCGCTGAACCTTGTCAAAGGATGTGCCTAAATCGGCCTGATACACAACCTGTCTGAGGCCCTCTAAACGATCTAAGAGAGACCTTTTTCTGTCCTCCCTCAAAAAGAAATCCGCATCAGAGAGCCTGGCCCGAAGGACCCTCTCATGGCCCCTTTGAACAACCGATTCATCCCTTGCAACCGTGTTATTGACAGCGACAAAGTTGGGCATCAACCGGCCCTTTGCATCGTAAACAGCAAAGTATTTCTGATGCTCCTTCATGGCCGTAATCAAGACAACATCGGGGAGATCCAAAAACATCTCATCAAAACTCCCGCAAACCGCAGAGGGGTACTCCACAAGATTGGCCACCGTGCTGACTAATTCAAGATCATTAATAGGTTTGCCGCCCGCCTTTTCAGCCGCTTCCCGGGTTATCCGCTCTACCACCCGCTCCCTTTCCTGCTGATCAATAACCACAAAGGCCCGCTCCATCCCGGTGAAATAGTCCTGAACGTTTGAAACCTCAATCGCGTCCGGACTCATGAACCTATGCCCCCGGGTAGTACGACCACTACTTACCCCGGCCACCTCAAACGGGACTACCTCATCATTAAACATACACAATACCCAATGAATGGGCCGCACAAAAGGGAAACCTATGCTCCCCCAGCGCATTGACTTTGGCCAGATAATATCCGCAATCAGTTTGGGCAAGGCCTCGGCCAAAATCTCTATGGTTTTCCTCCCCGGAATCTGACGCTTGACATAGAGGTACTCCCCCTTTGGCGTTTCAATGGATTGCACCTCTTCGGCAGACACCCCCTGCTTCTGTGCAAAACCGATGGCCGCCTTTGTTGGCCTCCCCTCTTTGTCATAGGCCACACTTTTTGGAGGTCCGGTGATCTCCTTCATTAGATCTGACTGCATCTCGGAAATGCCCTTTCCCATAAGGATTAGACGTCTCGGTGTTCCATAGGTAACCAGCCCGCCCTTCAGATCTATCCTGTTTTCGCTCAGGCACGTTTCCGCCAGCCGCCGCAATTCCCTCAATCCCCCCTCTAAATAACCCGCAGGGATCTCCTCCGTTCCGATCTCAAAAAGCAGTTCAGCTACCATTTTCGTCACTCGTTATTCGTTACTCGTTATTGGTTATTAGTTACTCGTCATTTGTCAATCATCAATCGTCAATCCCAAAGGGTATCCCATCTCCTCCCTCTGGGCGAGATAGTTCTTTGCGGCGAGACGCGCCAGGTTCCTGATACGATCAATATAGAGGGTCCTTTCTGTGACACTTATTGCCCCCCTTGCATCCAGGAGGTTGAACGTATGAGAGCACTTCAGACAATAATCATAGGCAGGCAAAACCAGACCCTCTTTGCCGACCTTTATGCCCTCCTCTTCATACATGTGAAAGATCTTTAGGAGCATCTCCACGTCCGCCATCTCAAAATTATATCTGGAAAGCTCCCACTCCCCCTTTTTGTGGACCTTGCCATAGGTCACATGGTCGTTCCACATGAGGTCGTAAACATCTTCCTTCTCCTGCATATACATGGCGATCCTCTCAAGCCCGTAGGTTATCTCCACGGAGATCGGATCTAACCGGATACTCCCAGCCTGTTGGAAATAGGTAAACTGGGTAATCTCCATCCCGTCGAGCCACACCTCCCAGCCGAGACCCGAGGCCCCGAGGGTAGGTGATTCCCAGTCATCCTCCACAAAGCGTATATCATGCTCTAAGGGATCGATCCCTAAATTCTTCAGACTTGCAAGATAGACGTCCTGTATGTCAAGGGGAGAAGGCTTGATAATGACCTGGTACTGGTAATAGTGACCTAACCGGTTCGGGTTTTCACCATATCTGCCGTCAGTAGGACGTCTTGAAGGCTCTACATAGGCAACAGACCACGGCTCCGGGCCTAAGACTCTCAGCAAAGTCGCAGGATTAAAAGTTCCTGCCCCCACCTCTAAATCATAGGGCTGCTGGATCAAGCAGCCATAATCGGCCCAATACTTTCCAAGGGCCATAATCAGTTCTTGAAAGTTCATCAAATCCCCCTGGCCACCTTTCTTGATTTGGTTGTAGAATTAATGAAAGCACTACGTCAGTTTTATTCGAGATACTGCTCTAACACCAAAATAAGCACCCATTGCCCCGGTGCCAAGGATTGCTATTTTTTTGACTTTCTGCATCGATTATTCCTTTTTCACATTTCAAAGATATATAAAATTTGTGTATAAATAGTGTCCGAACGAAAACCCCTGTTCAGGCAAAATCCGAATATCGAAATCCGAAATCCGAAACAAATTCGAATATCAAATGACAAAATGACCGAAACTAAGGAACTGAAAATACGATCTTTTTGTCATTGAGACATTGGTGTTTTGGTCATTGTTTCGTATTTCGTGCTTCGTATTTCGAATTGCTTGACCGAAAAACAGAGTTTTAAGTCAAGCACTAAATAGGGCTCATTAAAGGGCAAGTCAAGAGAAAAACTATTGCTTGAATGTAAATCGATTCAGGCGTATACTTTTTTTTGACATCTCATAACCCTCTCAAGGGTAATTGCATCTGCACTCGCTGAGGTATTTCTGATATGAATCGAAAGGTGCAAACCATTTTTCAACAGCGAGGATAAAATGGAGAATATAATTCAGGAAAAAATTGACAGGGTTTTGGATCGTATCAAAGATCCTCAGTCCGGTATGACAATTTTACAATTGGGATTAGTGAAAAAAATCCGCTATGTGGAAAAACGCCGGAAACTCATCGTGTTTTTCAACCGCCTGGGCCACTGCAAAGCCTGTTGTGCAGCGTTGAACATGGTCATGCTGGCCGATTTTGAAAACGCGATTAATGAGGGTTTAAAGGCCGAATTTCCCCAATTTTCAGTAGCGTTTACAGATTCTCCAAATATTTAGAAAATGTATTGAGAAGCGGAGAGCCCATTTTACACCGAACCCCTCAATTAGATTTAATACTTGACAAACGACCTTCTTTTCTCTATGGTCTTTTGCTCAAAAAGGGACTTCTATCACAGTATCCTTCAGAGTTAAGCATATTTGATATTTCATAATGATTTTGTACGTAAATGAGCACCATCGGTAAACGGCTTGCTTGAATCTGAAACAGGAGTCTTTCCTGCCAACAGACCAATAATACCACTGTTTCTGACAAAAATTGTGGTTGGTTTCAATTTCCAGTAGAGGTAAAAAGGCCAATATAAACAGTAAATGGGATGCATGGTCAATCCTTGGAGGCAATTTCAAAACGCCCCCTTTTGCCCAATCTCAGCGTCATGCTCAAATTTCAATCCTCGAAATATTCAATATACTCCTGTGGTTGAAATTTTCGCCTTCCTTGACCTTGGACAGATAAGGGCAGACTTC
>JAOZQV010000134.1 GCA_029932035.1 Deltaproteobacteria bacterium
GCTACATCCATTCAAGCTGGGCCCTGCTTGGCTTAGGGGTATTCGGGGGATTAGCTGCCCTGATTTATTCCCTGCCACCCGTAAGATTAGCAAAGCGCGGTTTAGGAGAGTTCTTCATTGCCATCTGTTACGGCTGGCTAACCCTGTTCACAGGCTTCGCAACCGCCACCGGTACATTTCCCCCCTATTCTTATCTCTTTGCCCTGCCCCTGGCCCTGTCCATTTTCAACGTGATACTCTTTAACGAGTTTCCCGACTATGAGCCGGACAGGACTGTTGGGAAGAAAAATCTCGTGGTCCTGTGGGGCAGGGAACGCGCCTCAAAGGTCTATGGTATGGCGGCCTTTTTGGTGGCCGTCACCACGCTTCTGATCTGGCATTTTTTTCATGGATGGGATCTTGTTTATCTGTTCGTCTCATTGCCGGTGGTACTTTTTGCCCTCTCTCTCGCAGTGAGAGTGGGACTTCTTGGTCAATGGCAACAGGAAAAAAACGTCGAGCCTCTCTGCGGCCAGGGGATTTTGCTCAATCTGCTTGTGGCTGTAACCCTTGGCATCATCGTTGCCTTTTGAGCCATGACCCTGAGACCCTATCTATATCCCCACAACCTCGTGCGTCAGTTCGCGTCTGCCCTTCTGTTGAAAAAGACCACAGGCTGGCGGCATTTTGTCCCATGGTTTTTCAACGGCGCATTCCGTTCCATTCCTGTCGCGGCAGGATCGGTCGGTATGGGTTGCATAGGCTTCGGCTACCATGCGGTCTGGGAGGTCACCGAGGCATGCAATTTTTCGTGCCGGCATTGCCACGCAAAGTCAGGCAAGGCCGGGCCCGATGAACTAACCACATCGGAAGCCCATCAATTCATTCGGCAGGTCAGGGATGTGGGCCGTTTCCAGATGCTGGTCTTTACAGGGGGCGAGCCCCTTGTCCGTCCTGATATTGACGATCTCTTGCATTACAGTAAAAGTCTGGGTCTAATCAACGTCATCGCCACCAACGGGTCTCTCATTGACCAAAAGAGGGCACTTGAACTGAAAAAACTTGGGGTCAAGGGCATTGCAGTCAGCTTTGACTCCACTGACAGGGACATCCACAATTACATCCGCTGCAACCCGCAGGCATTCGACCTGGCGATTCGAGCCATAGAGGCGTGTAAGGCCGCCGGGATGGTTGTTCAGTTCAACTACACCGCCATGACGGAAAACCTCGCCACTTTAGAGGATGTCGTACACCTCTGTCATGAAGTCCATGCCGATATCATGCTCTGCTATCAGCTCGTGCCCATGGGACGGGGCGGCAATATAGCCGACTCGGCCCTCTCACCAGGGCAAAACCGCGAATTGATGAATACCATAAGACGGCTGCAAAGGGAATCGGTCACCATCGTGGAACCGGTGGCCGGGCCTCAATACTGGCCCCACCTGCTCAAAAGGGACAATAAGGACCCAAAGCCCACGGCACCCCGTACGCTGTTTCACGGCTGCGCCGCTGGCTGGGGTCTGGTATATGTTAAGCCTAACGGTGATGTCTGGCCCTGTCCCTTTGTTCCGATCAGCGGGGGAAATGTCAGAGAGCAATCCCTTGGGGAAATCTGGAAACATGGCGATATTTTCGTCAAATTAGGCGATCGCAGCCTGTTGAAGGGAGAGTGCGGGGATTGTGCCAACCGGTATATCTGCGGCGGTTGCCGGGGCAAGGCCTATGCAGCAACCGGTGACCCCTTGGGCGAGGACCCTACCTGTTATATCCACCATGCCGAAAAGCCCGATTATCTGAAGTGGATGAACGCCTCAGATTAGGTAAGCGTTTACAGGTTCAGGATTTAAAAGTTCAGGGTTGATATTTTTTTGGATTCATAATCTTAATCGTACTCTTAATCATAATCGTGTTGAGTAAGATTATGATTATGATTAAGATTATGAAATAGGGAAGCTACCTCATCTCTTAACCTCTGAACCCGTGAACCGCTACCGGATCAGGAAGCCTCTCGTAAGAAGTGCGGGCAGGCTGCTACTGATTTGGGTATGCCATGCGCGTCCGAGGCTACCCAAGGCCGCATTAAAATCTTTTCTTGTGCGAAGGAGATCAGAAATCAAGGGTGGTTTTAGCAAAAGCATCCTGATAAGATGGAACATGCGGACGTGACCGGCCTGGTTGAGGCAGTCAAAGATCTCCATGGGAACTGTACGGGTTGCTATATCACACACAGTGCGGAGGGCAAAAAAGGGAAGACCTGCGTTATTGGCAACCGTAGCTACTGCAGCGCTTTCCATATCCGCGGCCAATGCCTTGGCTTTTGTAAAGAGCGCTTGTTTATTCCGGGTAGAAAGAACCGGTTTCTGAGCTGTAATGATTGGGCCACGATATGCGGGGATGTCTTTGGCGATGAGTGCCGCATAAACGATTTCAACAAATTTGGAATTCCCTTCCCAAACTTGTTTGCACGTGTTGCCATCTTCTTGAACCACCGAGTCGGCAAGAACCAAGTCTCCGGGCTCAAGCTTCGGGTCCAGTCCCCCTGAAACGCCTGAAACACCTAATGCCAACACACCTTCTGCGATGAGCCACTGCGAGGCCAAAAAGGCGTTCTTCATCCCTACGCCTGCGAGAACAACGACAAGGTGCGTGCTGTTATTCAGACTGGAGCGCTGGAACAGATGTCCCTCGGTTCGCTGCCATTGCCCGCGTCCTATCAGAGTCCTTGCCTCGGCCGGAAGCGCTACGACAAGGCCTATGGTTGAATTCATGGTCTCTGTTTTAAAACGGGAAGGGGCAAATCTGTTGGACGTTGAAGACTTACCTCGTCTTGACGGGTCATTTTTTCCATGCGAAGCCTGCGGTATTCACTTAATGCCCAGAGGGGAAAGAATTGGCTGTAGCCGTGGTAGCGCAGATAAAAAACCCTGGGGAAACCTGTGCCTGTAAAATCCTCCTCATCCCAGACCCCTTGCTGATTTTGGGTCCCAAGAAGATAGTGAATGCCCCGTTGGACCGCAGAACTTTTCACTTCACCCACCGCCATAAGCCCTAACAGGGCCCATGCGGTCTGGGATGGGGTGCTTCTACCATTGCCACCAATGGAAGGGTCAGAGTACGAATGGCTTGTTTCACCCCAGCCATTATCTGAATTCTGGCGCGATTTCAACCATTCAACCGCCCTACGAATGTAGGGCTGCGACGTGTTTTCTCCTAAAGCCCCAAGGCCTTTGAGTACGGACCAGGTGCCGTATATGTAGTTTACGCCCCATCGGCCGAACCAGGCGCCACACTCTTCCTGTTCTTTGCGCAGAAACTTGAGTGCCTTGGCAATGGGCGGGAAGTCATGGCCATAGCCTAACATGGAGAGAAGCTCTACGCAGCGCCCCGTGAGGTCGGAGGTGCTGGGATCGAGGAGCGCTCCATGATCGGCAAAGGGAATATTATTAAGATAGAAGTAGTTGTTATCGATATCAAAGGCGCCCCATCCCCCATCCGAACTTTGCATGCCGATGATCCAGTTTACTCCCTTGGCGATTTTTTGCTTATACTTCTCCTCATCCAGGGCGCCGGCCCTGAGGAGAGACATAAGGACCATGGGCGAGTCATCAACGTCAGGATAAAAACTGTTTTCAAACTGAAATGCCCAGCCTGCCGGTTCCAGGTCAGGAGCCCGGTAGGCCCAGTCCCCGGGGAGAGTAATCATCTCTTTGAAAAGCCAGTCTGTGGCCTTTTTAACCGCGTTATGGTCAGGTGGCAGACCGGCCTCGAGCAAGGCCGACAGGCTTAGACAGGTATCCCAAATAGGGGAGACACATGGCTGGCAGAACGATTCATGTCCTCGGGTGACGAGGAGATCGTCTATCGCCTTGAGACCGCGGACAAAATCGGGGTGATCATCGGGATAACCCAAGGTTCTGAGGGCCATTACCGCGTTGGCCATGGCAGGAAATATGGCGCCGATGCCCCCCTCGCCCCGCATCCTCTCAACGGTCCAACTCTCAGCAAGCCTTGTGGCCTTTTCCCGCGTGGTTGAGGGGATAATGGGGTCAACTGTTTTAAGAATGCGGTCTAAGAAGATGAATAGATTCTTAGTCAAATTCCGCGGAATGAGATGATCAAGGTGACGGAGTTTCTCGGTAGGTTCCAAAAACAACTCCGGTATCTCTTCCTCCGGTCTCAGATGACAGACGGGTTGCTTGGCATTGAGAATGAGGAGGGGTACGATCACGGTCCGAGACCAGTAAGATACCTTCTGGAGATGAAAAAAGAACCATTTCGGCAAGAGCATGATTGCAATTGGCATGGCAGGGGTTGTTCTCCAGGGGATCTGGCCGAACAGGGCTAAGGTGAAGCGGGTGAAGACGTTTACCTTAGCCGCCCCCCCATGGTCCAATATGAACTCCCGCGCCTTAACCATATGTGGCGCATCGGGCGAAGCACCTAACTGCTTAAGGGCTAAATATGCCTTAACCGAGGCGCTGATATTGGCTGCGCCCGCGTGGTAGAGGGGCCAGCCGCCGTTCTCAATCTGCCTGTGGCGAATGTAGTGACCCATCCCATCCTTGAGATCGAGGGGCATTTCGCGACCTAAAAATCTCTGGAGGAATATATATTCAGACGAAATGGTGGTGTCTGCTTCCAGATCAAAGACCCAATATCCTTTGGCGTTCTGAATGGCCAAAAACCGATCTTTGGCCTTGGTAATAGCTTCATTGAGCCGCTTAACTGTAAACAGAGATGTTGCCGGGCCTGGTGTTTTGACTACACTTTTTTGGATAGGGTCAGGTTGCTGGCTATGGTTAGTCGTTCTCTTTTGATTGGTAAAGACCTTAAACGCTGTGCGAATGCCCTGTCTCATCGATTACCTCAGTTATCATAAAAAATAGCGCCATCAGTCTTTAATTTCCCTTTTGATGTGAAGAGAACAGGGGAAATATTACTGTTAGAACACTACGGATCATATACATGAATATTTTTCAAAATTCAAGTAAAATCAGCAAGGCAGGCAGTTTTGTCCAAAAACCCCACTCTGCTTACCGCAATATTTATGGCATTGAAAGTCTCTTCCACCCGTCCTTTCAGGATATATGGACCTGTTGCGTTCAACATATGACAAAATCGGTGGTACACCTTGGGGAAAAATACGGCCTCATAAACAGCGGTAAGATCCTCAAAAGTGATGAATTTCATCGGCGCGCCTTCCTTGGTATGTACGGTCTTGCCGGTGACAGGCCATCCGATAGTTGTTACCTCTCTACCCACCAGAGAATGCAGGTCCTCAGCACGGACATAATCGAGACCTTTCAAGATATCTCCACAAAGTGTGAGGGGATGGACCGAAAGAATAAAGCCAAAGACCTCGGATTCATGTTTAAGCATGACATATTTAGGGTACGGGGCCTGCCCGGAGGTGGGGACGGAAACCCTGGCAGGCGTCTTTCCAAGATCAAAAAGTCCGGGCGTCTTTTTCTCCTCTTTCCGGGCAAAAAATCGAATCGCCTCCCAGACAAGCCCGGGCCTGGATATGTCCCGGGCAATGCCGTCAAAACAGCCCCCTTTAATCAAGATCCTGACATCCTGGAGATGGATATGGGGTCTGGTTCGATTAAGGAAATCTTTAAGAGATATGAAGGGGCCGGTTTTGACTCTGGTATGGATAATGGCCTCTTTAGCCTCCTGGGCGATCTCTTTCAATTGCATAAGACCTACCCGTATTTGCCGGTCCTTGCCAATATATTTGATTTCACTCTGGTTGATATCAGGGGGAAGAACCTCAAGCCCCATACGTCTCGCCTCCGATATATAACTGAGGGTGGAGTAATAGCCCCCGTGGTTGGATATCACCGAGGCCATGAACTCAGCAGAGTAATGGGCCCTCAGATAGGCGGACTTGTAGGCCACCATGGTGTAGCTGGCGGAATGCGGTTTGCAGAAACTGTATCCGTCAAAACCAATCATCATCTGCCAGACCTCCTCTATTACCCCCCGGCTGACTCCCCTCTCCGAGGCGCCCCGCACAAACCGGGCATAAAAATCCCTAAGCTTTTTTTCCTTATGTTTTTTGCTTACCGTCTTTCTGAGGGTATCGGCCTCGGCAGGGCTAAAGCCGGCTAAGTGAATAGCAGCCTGACTGAGTTGTTCCTGAAACACCATCACCCCCAATGTCTCTTTCAGGACCGGCCCCAAAAGGGGGTGGGGCGGGGCCCATTTTTCTCCCTGGAGCCTGGAGATCCAGGTGTGTATGGCCTGATTGGAGGCAGGTCTGATAATGGATGTGACCACCACATTGAGGAGAAAATGGTCCAGAGTTAGATACTCATTAAAGGTAAACCCGGATCTTACCTTGGTCAGGACCTGTCTCGTGGCGGGGCTTTCAAAATAAAAGACCCCTACGGTCTCTCCGTTATAAAATATTGCTGCGGTTTGAGGGTCATTAAGGGGATTCAGCCGGGCATAGTCGATATGACGGCCATAATTTTTTTCTACTAACTTGAGAGTATCACGGATTACGGCGAGGCTCCGATTGCCTAAGATATCTATTTTCACAAGACCCGCCTCTTCCACCGAGTCCTTTTCCCACTGTAGGACTTGTAGGCCGCTACGGGAAATCTCCACCGGGCAGTAGCTACGAACCTCATCCGGCACTATCACAAGACCCCCGCAGTGTGTGGAAAGGTGGTTGAAATGTCCCTGTAACTGAAACGCGGCGATCAGGATATCATCCCATGGTTTTCTGAATTTTATTCCCCTCATTTTGGGGTTATGGGTTAATTCCTGCCACGCCTCCTTCAAACGCCATTCAAATCCTATCTTGTCCGTCACCTGCCCGATTTCCCGGTCTGTCAGTCCGAAGACCTTTGCCACTTCCCTGATGGCCAATCTGGCGCCGAGGGTGTTGTGATTCGCCACCATGGCCGTCCGGCGGTTGCCGTACTTAGCAAAGGCATAATCGATTACCTGATCCCGTTCATCCCATGCAAAATCTACATCGATGTCCGGAGGATCCATCCGGCCGGGGTTCAGGAACCGCTCGAAGAAAAGATTGTGTTTGATCGGGTCCACATGGGTAATCCCTAATGCGTAGGAGATAATGGAGGCTGCAGCGCTCCCCCGGCCGCAGGACCGGCCGGCCTTTTTTGTTATGTCCGCAACCACCAAAAAATAGGGGGCAAACCCTTTTTCCCGGATAATCCGCATCTCATGGGCTACCCGTTCCCTTACTTTCCGGGTAACCTTGCCGTATCGCTTCCTGCACCCATCCATAGTAGCCCGATAAAGTTGATTAAAGGCCTCTTCCGTGTCCAATTTTTCAAAGGAGGGAAAGATAATCCGGTCAAAATCCCAGTCTGAAAGAGAGGATTGGGCTACCTCAACAGTGTTGGAGATCGCTATGGGGGCGTGGGGATACTGGTCGATCATGTTGCGGGGGGTGTTTAAAAAACTGTGCTCCCGGCAGGTGTCTTCACCTGTAAGCCTGGAAAGTTTGCTGTTCAGGGATACGGCCCTCAGGATCCGGTGTAGCCGGAACTGGCCTTTCCTGACCATATATGCCCGATTAGTGGCTAAGGGCGGGATGCCGGTTTTACGGGAAAAGGCGTAGCAACGACCCATCTGGTAGCCCGGAGACATCTCCACAAAGAGATCCTCCATTGAATCCCGTTTGAGGGTCTTGAGGAGGTTGAAATCATCGGAAAAGATGATAAGGCCCCGGCGTCTTTCTCTGAGCGCTCGAGTCAGATCAAAATTGCAGTGACAGTGACGGGCAGATATTATGTGGCACAGGTTGGCGTATCCCTGCCGGTTCTTGACAATCAGGACCGCGCGTCGTTCTCCATATAAGAGTTCGCTCCCCAAGATAGGCTCAATACCCATCTCTTTGGCAATTTGGACAAAAAAGACCAGCCCGTAAACCCCGTTGGTATCGGTCAGGGCAAGTCGCTTAATCCCTAAGTCCTTGGCGGCCTGGCAGACCTCTTCGATGGTGCCGAGCCCCCAGCCCTTGGAATAATCGGAATGGACGTTGAGGTGGATGAAAGACATGGGATGTAGGCGTAAGGTACAAGGCGCAAGGTGTAAGGTATATGAACCCGGGCCTTGGGCCTTACGCCTTGTGCCTCCCATACATAACGGTATCCTCCCCATACTTTTCACAGATATGATCCATGGCACGCATAATCATCGCTTTATTATCTTCATCCGGGGACGGGGTATGGAAGAGCGCTAACTGGGGGTCTGGAGGGTAAAACCCCGAGAACCATACCCTCATAAAGCCTACTCGAACCCTCCGGGTGCATACTTCAAAAAAGAGTTTCTCTAAGGGGTTGCAGAGATCAAGGCCCCTGAGATTTAAACGGGGCAGTTGGATCTGGCGCCTTATTTCCGCCTGATCGGAATACCTGATTGACAATCCGGCCTTTCTCGGGATAAGCGCCCTTTTTCGCATTCGATAGGAGCACTTTTCCACCAGTCTGTAAAGGAGCCGTAGGAGCCTTGAATCATCATTCTCATCCCGGGGAAGTGTAATATCTTCACCCACCACAGGCGTCTTGGTGAAGGGATAAACCGGCGTGTGGTCGATACCGAGGGCCCTTTGATGGATTAAATATGCCTGATGGCCGAAGATGAGTTTAAGACTGCCCATATCTAAGGCCGCCAACTGCCGGATGCGGATGATATTCAGCTCTTCTAAAAGGATCTTCCGGCGTACACGCCCTATACCGGGCACCAGGCCAACCTTTAGAGGAGCCATAAACTCCGCCTCCAGGCCATGCTCCACATTTAACACTCCTTCAGGGGGGTCTTCAGAGAATATAGCTTGGGAGGCTATGTTAGAGACCATTTTATTGCTTGCGACCCCCACTGTTCCGGTTAGACATAAGCGTTTCCGAATCTCCTTTCTGAGATGGCAGGCAGTGTCCTTGACTTTCCCCCATAGTCGTTGTGTGCCGGTGAGATCAAGATAGATGTGTCCCGGCCGGGAAAGCTCATAAAGGGGTGTATATTGGGCCGCTGACCGGGCAAGGCTCTGGCAGGCCTCTTCCATAACCTTCGGGTCAGGAGACAGAATTGTCAGACCCGGGCAGAGGCTCTTGGCCTTTCCAAGGGACATACCCTTAAAAATCCCCTCGCTTCGCGCCTCACGGGAGGCGGAGAGGATAGGGGAGCGTTCCGACCGGGACGCGGCCACGACCACAGGTCTTTCTCTAAGCTCAGGCCGGGAGATCCGTGCCACGGCAATGGGAAGGGCCGGTATGTGGAGATGGATGATGTGACGG
>JAOZQV010000135.1 GCA_029932035.1 Deltaproteobacteria bacterium
TTGATAGCTCATTCCTGTTAGCTTCAGCCCAGCAGGCCTTAGGGGACAGGGTAACCGCGGTTACCGCAACCTCATCCATTCATCCCCGCCGCGAACAAGATGAGGCCAGCAAATTTACCAGAGCAAGAGAGATCAACCACATTATCTTTAAATCGGATGAAACAAATATCCCTGAGTTTTTGTCCAACGGCCCTGACAGGTGTTACCATTGCAAAAAGGCGCTTTCCAAAGAGTTCTTGCGCGTGGCCAAAGAAAAGACCATTAACCATGTGGCCCATGGCGCCAACACAGATGACCTTGAAGATTATCGCCCCGGATTTCGGGCCGCTGAGGAGGCAGGCATAATCGCCCCGTTAATCGATGCCGGGCTTTGCAAACATGAAATTCGCTTCTTGGCTAAAGGAATGGGCCTTTCAGAATGGGACAAACCTGCCATGGCATGTCTTGCCAGCAGGTTCCCCTACGGGAGCGCCATCACGGAAAAAGGGCTGAAAATGGTTGAAGAGGCTGAAGAATTCCTTTTAAATGAGGGATTCAGGGGCCTGAGGGTTAGACATCATGGATCTGTTGCGAGGATAGAGATAAGCACTTCAGAACTGAGGAAGATCGTAAGCGACGACACAAGAAAGGCCATTGTGGAAAAGCTTCGCAGGATCGGTTTTGAGCATATTGCCTTGGACTTAGAGGGCTACATATCAGGAAAAATGAATCGAAGTATTGAAACAGATAAGCGGTGAGTTATGATCTTAGGACTTGATGTGGGAGGCACCCAGACAGATGCAGTGGTTATTGATAAAGGCCAGGTTGTAGTAGCGACTAAGACCCCCACTGGCGGAGACCTCCTGACGACGCTCAGGACGGCCCTTGAAAACACCTTGCGTGACGTAGCACCGGCTTGGTTGAACCGTATGGCATTTTCAACCACCATGGCAACCAATGCCATCGTGCAGGACCGCATAGAAGACACCGGGATGATCGTGTCGGCAGGACCTGGAATGGACCCGGAATGGTTCTCCGTGGGCCCGTCTTATCACGTAGTTGAAGGGTGTTTAGACCATCAGGGCTTTGAAGCGGAACCCTTGAATAGGGTAGCGGTTATGGATGCCGCCGCGCGCATCCGGGAAGAAGGAATAAAGGTCATCGGGATAACCGGCAAATTTTCGGTCCGCAATCCCTCTCACGAACACCGAATTGCAGACTGGGTCGGGAGTTCGTTTTATCATGTTGCCATGGGGCATCGGGTTTCGGGGGCGCTCAACTTTCCCCGCCGGATTGTCACCACATACCTGAATGCCGCCCTGCATGGCCTTCATAAGGAATTCTTAGACGCTCTTGTTCATATTTTGAACGAAAAAGGGCTTGCCGCCCCACGCTACCTTTTGAAGCCGGACGGAGGGACTATAAACTTAGACAAGAGCATATATTCCCCTGCCAGTATAGCCCAGTCAGGCCCGGCAGCGAGTGTTATGGGGGCCTTGGCGTTGGATGGCTGCGAAGGCACAACACTTGTTCTCGATGTGGGGGGGACCACAACAGACATGTCCGTGGTTCTTAACGGCACTCCTCTCCTTAAACCTAACGGAATCAGATTGGGCGCCTTTCAGACCTTGATCCGGTCCCTGATGACGCACTCCTTGGGTATAGGCGGAGACAGCGAAGTTGGTATTGCAGAAAAGGGCGGCTTGAGAATCGGCGCGGTTCGCAGGGGCAGGCCCATGGCCATGGGCGGTCCTGCACCGACCCCCACGGATGCCATGATCACCCTTGGTTTATTAAAGACCGGGAACAAAGATGCTGCAAATGCCGCCATGGAAGAAGTGGGAGGACCTTTAGGATGGGATGCTGCCACAACGGCACAACGGGTCTTAAAGCATATGGCCGAAACCATAGCTGAATCGGCAAAGGTCTTTATTCACGACATCAACTCCCAGCCGGTCTATACTATCCATCAAGTTCTTGAGGATCAAAAAATTGAACCAACATCTGTTCTAATCATTGGCGGACCCGCGCCGCAGATCGCTGAGTATATCGGGAGGGCCTTTGGCCTGCCACACCGTTTTCCGCATCATCATGGTGTGGCAAACGCCGTGGGAGCGGCGGTCGCGAGAGTCACTTCAGAGATCACTTTGCAGGCGGATACCGAAAGGGGTTCCGTAATCATCCCTGAGGCAAACGTGGAGAATAAAATCAATTCCAGCTTTGACATTGAACAGGCTGTTGCCTTAGGTCGTGAACTCCTTTCCCAGCAGGCAGTGCGGAGCGGAGCTGAAGAGAAGGGATTGGAGATCTCCATCACGGAAAAGCAGATGTTCAACATGATCCGAGGCTATGCAAGGACCGGTAAGAATATCCGCCTCAAGATGGGCATAACACCAGGGCTTATACCGGAATGGAAAAGGAGCCATTACGAATGATACGTGCCGCACGTCGAACAGGTTTGGTCTTTTTTCCCGCCTTTGATTGGGCCATCAGCCCTTCCCATCCGGAACGGGAGGAACGCCTCCTTTATACCCAGGACCAGGTCTTAGAAGAAGGTCTCTTAGATATTGATGGGATTGTTGAATACCGTGTCCGTCCCGCAACCTATGAAGATCTACGGCGCGTCCACTTCTGTGTGCCGGACGAGGCCGCCGTCACCACAGAGAGCCATCTGATTTCTGCGGGTGGCTGCCTTGTGGCCGCTGATGCGGTCCTTGATGGAGAGGTAGAGAGCGCCTTTGCCCTTGTGCGTCCTCCGGGTCACCACTCCAGGCGAGTAGTTCACGGCAACCGGGGATTTTGCAATATTAACAACGAGGCTGTCATGATCGAATATATCCGGGGAAAATATGGGATTAAGAAGATTGCTATTGTTGACACTGACTGCCACCACGGAGATGGGACCCAGGATATCTACTGGCATGATCCGAACACCCTCTTTATCTCCATCCATCAGGACGGCCGCACCCTTTATCCCGGGTCCGGATTTCCCGATGAGGCAGGAGGTCCCAATGCCCAGGGCTTTACCGTAAACATCCCCTTGCCCCCCCAAACCGGAGAACAAGGATTTCTGCACGTGATGGATGAACTGGTGATGCCCCTCTTAGAGAAATTTGAGCCGGAAATAGTCATAAATTCCGCAGGCCAGGACAATCACTTCAACGACCCGATTACAAACATGAATTTCTCTGCCCGCGGATATTCCACCCTCAATGCCCAGCTCAAGCCCGACATTGCAGTACTCGAGGGGGGATATGCAGTGGAAAACGCCCTTCCCTATGTGAACGTTGGCATCATCATGGCCATGGCAGGTATGGACACCACCTTTGTGAAGGAACCAAATTATGATAGAGACTACCAGGAGCAGCCCCCTGAAATAACACGGAATATTGAACAAATTGTTAAGCAGTTAAGGGATCTTTTTTTGGAGGGTGGTTTAAAAACCGTTTCCTATGAGGAAGGAATAATAGTTGAAAGGAGCAGGGACGTATTTTATGATACAGACGGCATCCATGAAAGGCAGCATGAAAAGATCCGTTGCTGCCGGCATTGCGCGGGTGCACTCGCCATTGCATCGACCTCTAATCTGGGCCAACATATCTTAGCGGTTCAGATCCCCGTGGAAGCTTGTACAGCCTGCCTGCAGATCGGATTGGCCTGGTTTGAGGAGGGGACCCGCGGTGCGTTTTCTCACGTTTATCTGCAGGACCGGGTTCGTGGGATATATGAGTGTACTTGAGGTGCGGCCCTGATCTTGTCAGCAAATCCCGTAGCCGTTTAAAGGTTTAGAGTTAAGAGTAATCCTCCTAAAGCTAACCACTGACAATCATTCGCGCTTGATAGTAAAAAGGGCTTCTTGCGGGCGTATCATAATCTTAATCGCACTCTTAATCATAATCGTGTTGAGTAAGATTAGGATTATGATTAAGATTATGAAATAGAGAACTTTAAATGCCCAGTGACCTGCGGGCTGTGAGAGAAGATGGAGGTGTCAAAAATGGCTCAAGATATATTTGCTAGCGCAGAAGAGTATGCTGAGATGGCCGATTTCTTTGAAAGATGGACAGATGATTCAGAGAACATGAAGTCGGCGTTTGTCAAATTGCAAGAGCGGCTTTCCAAAAAAGAAAACGCAACATTTTCGTTCAAATCAAGACCTGGCATCAGCTATTCCTTTAGGGCTAATCTCGGTAAAACCGGTGATATGGAGGGGCGCTTGTTCGTCATGGTGGATATTGTCGATGATGATCCGGAAAACAGGTGGCTCTCCGTATGTTTTTACGGGGATATGATTACTGACCCCAACGAGGAGGGGGATCTTGTGCCAGAGGGCCTGTTAGGCGAAGACGGCTACTGTTTTGATCTGTACGAATATGATGAAGCGGCGATTTCATACTTAGAACTGAGGATTGATGAGGCATATACAAATAGTTTAGTCCTTTAACCCGGCAAGGGCCTTAGGCAACCATATGATTTTGGACATATTATTCATAGAATGGCCGGAGCAATACCCGATGATTTACCAGATGTTAATGGCAGCCGGCGTATTGGCCTTGAGCTTCATATCCTACTTTGTCACGAAGCATTTTGTCTTTAGGGCACTTCTAAGTTTAGTTCAAAGGACAAAGACCAGCCTCGACGACATCCTGCTCAAAAAGGCATTTCTGCGACGACTGTCATACATCGCGCCCATAATTATAATATACAGCTTTTCCGACCTGTTCCCTTTTGCAGAAGACCTGATCTGTAAGGTTTCAACGGTTCTCATATGGTGGATACTTCTCCTGACAGGGGGCATGTTCCTAACCGGTTTAGGGGATGTCTACCAAAACCTTGATATATCGCGCGGTCGTCCAATCAAGGGATACATACAGGTCTTGAAACTGATAATCTATTTAATCGGCGCTATCATTATCGTCAGCGTCTTTCTCGGTCGATCCCCTTTAGTGTTGTTGAGCGGTTTCGGGGCCATGACCGCGGTAATACTCCTTATCTTCCGAAATACGATCCTCTCTTTTGTTGCAAGTTTGCAGATCACTTCGAGCGATCTTGTCCGAATTGGGGATTGGATCGAAATGCCCAAGTACGGGGCTGACGGCGACGTGATAGAGATCGCACTCCATACAGTACAGGTCCAGAACTGGGATAAGACAATCACGGTTATTCCCACATATAAACTAATTGAGGAAACCTTCAAGAACTGGCGGGGAATGCAGCAGAGTGGGGGGCGGCGAATAAAAAGGGCGATATCCATCGACTTGGACAGCATAAAATTCTGCGATAAGGAGATGATAGAACGATTTGAAGGGTATCATCTTATTTCAGACTATGTCAAGCAGAAGCAGGAAGAACTGGGGCAATATAACAGAGAACACAGGATCAATACTGATGTGCTTGTTAATGGCCGCAGAATGACCAATATAGGGACATTCCGGGCCTATGTGGAGGCATACCTGCGCAGCAATAGCAAAATACATCAGGACATGACCTTCCTGATTCGGCAGCTCGCTCCCGGCCCTAACGGGTTACCCATGGAAATTTATGTCTTCACGAACGATACGGTATGGGCCCGCTATGAGGCGATACAGTCGGATATATTCGATCATATCCTGGCCGTTGTTCCACAGTTCGATCTGAGGATCTTCCAGAATCCTACAGGGCGGGATTTTGGGAAATTGGCTTTGGGGGTTGGGAATTCCTAAATCTGCAGTTCCGGTTTGTCCGGGTCACGAAGCTCCACGTCAATATTCTCCTGACGATATATGTCTTTAATAAGGTTGTTTATGAAATCTTCCATACTAATAACAGCTTCGGCATTGATGGTGAAACTCTCTTTACCGGACCTGTCTTTCACGAGCCTGAGACCATATTCAAGCCTCTTTGCCAGTTGAAACATTAGAGGGCCGGGCCGCTGCCCGGTCTTGATGGCCTGATCTATGATTTCATCCAAAGCACTCTCATCAAACGATACATTTACCTCAAGCTTTTCCATCAGTGATGCCTCTTCAAGCCTGGTCTGATCGTACATGGCGCTGAAATCCTCGATAGCCGTATCAATATCAGTGATGTTGATCAAATACAAATCTGCTATTAGATCCATTCTCCTGTCGTAGATATCAAGGCCGGACGTCTTGCTGAAATCCTCTGCCCGTTCGATGAGGTATCGTTTTATTCCTGCGAGTTCTCTTTCTTTTCCCCTTTCAAACCTTTCCAGACGTTCCGGATCATCAGGGTCATCCAGCAACAGGTTGAGCTGGGCCTCGGGCTCATCAACGACATTTCTTGTAACTAAGAACTTTTTGATGTTTGTTGAGGGAAGTTTTTTTTCAAAGGGGATCAGGACCTTCTCCATGGCGCTTACAAGCCCTCTCGCCCCGGTCTTTTCCTCTGCCGCCATCTCTGCAATCCGTATCAGTGCATTGTCCTCAAACTTGATGTCTATCCCGTAGGCCCTGAAATCCATCCGTTTGCTGATAATAATGGGGTTATTGGGGTTATTGAGGATTTCAACCAGGTCGTCCTTGGAGAGTTCATCAAATACCACGACCACCGGGAGGCGGCCCACAAACTCTGACTCAAAACCGAATTCTATCAAATCCTGTGCTCGCACCTCTTTAAGGATCTCCCACGGAATCTCAGCAGGCCTTACATCGGCCTCGAAACCGATTCCCTGGCTCTGAAGTCTTTTCTTAATAATCTCTGCCAATTCACCAAAGGCGCCGCTCATGATAAAGAGTATATTCTTGGTATTGACCACCTTCTTTTCTTTTTTCCCAGTACGTCTATAATGTTCAATGGCCTGTATCTGGGATATGGGGTCGTGGGGGACCTTGAGATCGACGTCCGTCTCTTCCATCGGTTTCAAGAGCGCCCTCTGGACACCGGTCCTCGAAATATCGTGACCTATCAGATTTTGAGAGGAAGCGATCTTGTCAATTTCATCAATATAGACAATCCCATTTTCGGCTAACTCCATATTTTCATTGGCTTCGTACAGTAAGTCGCGGATAAGATCTTCCACGTCGCCACCAACATAACCTGTTTCACTGAATTTGGTGGCATCGCCCTTTACAAAGGGGACCCCTAATTTCTGGGCGATCAGCTTGATAATATAGGTCTTACCCACACCGGTGGGCCCAATCATCAGGACATTGTTCTTAATCATGCCCACCCCGGACTTTTTCCTTTCGCCGGCAGGATTTTCAGAATCCCTGCGGCTGTTGAATTTTATCCTGTTGAAATGGGTGCAAATCTTGGTTCCCAAAACTGCTTTGACCTGATCCTGTTTGACAACAAAACTATCCAGATAGGATTCCAGTTCCTCGGGCATCATATCGAAATAAAGCCCTGCCCCACCAGCTTCTCCCCCTGCCTGGCCATCGGTCAAGGCCTCGTCTTTCTTTGGAATAACAAAAGGAGAGATGACCTTTACGCGATTCCCGTACTTCTTGGTGAGATAATCACTCAACTCCTTCTCAAGTTCACGCTGATTCGGTATCCTGCCGCTGTCGTTTTTTTCGGCTGAAAATACACCTTCTTTTTCCATTCTATTAGGCTCCTTCTATCAAACCACGTTAAGTGGTTTAGTCCCGTCTGAGGCGGGATTGATTTCACATGCTTATTTTCTAACTCAACGACTCAACCACTTAACATTTGACGATCTCTGCACATAGACGTCTTCAGGGGACAATATCTTATAGTTTGTGACAAGTTTCAATCGAAACTGCGCTTTCCTGTCCCGCAACGGGGAAGTCACACCTGAAGCGTGATTTAACAATTTTCCGATTTAGCGGAAGATTCTTCTCTATGGATTAGACATCAATATATTCATTAGACCCATGATTTCAAGTTCAATGGTCATTTAACGTCAAAATGGATCTGCACAAAGGTTTTCTGTGATTAGACTGGATCAAAGCCAAGCAGCGAATTGATTTCTTTTATATAGAGGGGGTAGATAGCCCTTTGGGCATTTTTCGATCGAAAAGGGAAATCCTTGTCCACCATGCCCTCTTCCAGGGCTAATTCCTGAAGATGTCGGATTATAAGATGCCCTGATACCAGTTCACCGCATGCCTCAGTGCACCTTTGGCAGGCAAGGCATAGCCAGATGGAAGGGGATTTGAGGATTTCTTCTTCCAGACCCAAATTTACCATACGAAAGATCCACTGAGGATCAAATACACTTCTCTCAAAAAAAATCGGGCAGGCATTACCGCATTCACCACAGGTAAAACAGGCCGTAGAGCTTGAATGATCTGCCGCACTCTTAAAAGCCTTAGAGGGTGAAAGATTTGAAAATAATATTTCTCCCTTCGAACCAGCTATCGGGGTGTCAAGCCAGTTACACCATAATTCATGAGAAATAGATTCCATGTCACCCTTCAGACATTGTTCGGCGGTATGCCAGCGGACACGTTGAAATCGAGAGAAAAAATCCCTGTAACGCAAAAACATGTCCCACGGCAACAGGTTTCTACGGAGAGCCTCTTGTCGTGAAAAGCTTATAATGGAGGCGGGTTTGACCAGGTTGGGGCATACATAATTACAGCGTTTACACGTTAGGCAATACCATATTTCAGGTAAAGATAGGAGATCATCCAGGAATCCTAAGTTAGCCATACGAACGATCTTCTGTGGTCGCAACCGGCCTGTTGCCAAATAAACCGGGCATTCCGAATCACAGGTGCTACAGGTCCAGCAGAGATTAGCTTGTGCATGTGCACTGCTTTCAATGGCTTTTCGTAAGGTTTGATCGGGGAGAGCATATGTGAGCATATCTTGATTTCCTCCTTATTTCTCCCTAAATCGGAGGCGCAATGGTAACCAGCACGCGCAAGTCACTCTTAGCCCTTACTCCGTGGGGCTCGCTGATATCAGAGATCAGAACATCCCCAGGGTTGGCAGGTATCGTTGCGCCCTCTTTCGCCAGGAACTCCCCCTCGCCTTCAAGCACGGCAATGCTCAACTGGCCCTCGATATCGTGTGAGTGGATCGGTAATTCCTGACCGGCCCTGAAATTGAAGTTCAAAATCTTGAAGTACGGAGAATCATGAACGATGTATCTGCTCATGTGTAAATCATTGAACTGGTTTTCCTTAAAAATCTCTATTTTTTTCATCAATCCCCCCCTTGATTCACCTGTGGGACTTTCCACCCCGTTCGCTCTAAGATCTCCCCGAATCGTTCACCTCTCATACACTCTTTTTGGTAATAGTCCAAACATTTGTCAACCACCATCATTAGATCATCTAATTTATAGATACCAGCCAATTCCA
>JAOZQV010000136.1 GCA_029932035.1 Deltaproteobacteria bacterium
ATGCCACAGTAACGGTCCATGACAGTGGGGGAAATTCGGCTACGGTCTCCGTCACCGTCAGCGGGTCTTCATCCACCGGCAAAATCCCGGACACCGGGCAGACAACCTGCTACAATGATTCGGCTGAAATCACATGTCCCCGGCCTGGACAGGATTACTACGGCCAGGACGCCAACTACACTATCAATCCGCCTTCCTACACTAAACTGGACTCAAGCGGGAATGATTTGCCGGATTCGGCCACCTCGTGGGTAATGGTGCGGGACAACGTTAGAGGGTTTATCTGGGAGGTAAAGACGGACGGTGGCGTTCATGACAAGGATGATACGTATAACTGGTATGACGCCCAGAATGACTTCATTGCTAAACTCAACAGTGCTGGTTTCGCCGGATATTCGGACTGGTGGCTGCCCGGCAGGGAGGAACTACGTTCCATCTGCGATTATGAGAGATACAATTTGGCCATTGACACCACCTATTTTCCGAATACATTGTCGCCCGGGTACTGGTCGTCCTCTGTCAACTGCTACCACTGGGCTGTCGATCCAAACAATAATGGCTGCGACTACACTGACTGGACGTCCTCCAGGTATCACGTTCGGGCTGTTCGCGGCGAAAAACCTTCCAAAACATTTGTGGAGAATTACGACGGCACTGTTAGCGACACTTCCACCGGACTCATGTGGCAGCAGGACACAGCCCGGGACGTCCAAGGAAGCTACGATACCATGAACTGGGGGGAAGCTCTGGCGTACTGCGAAGCGCTCTCTCTGGGTGGGCACAGTGACTGGCGGCTACCAAATATTAAAGAATTGGGATCGCTTGTCGATTTCAGTTCCTGCAGTAATCCTGCCATTGACAAAAGCAAATTTCCAAACACGGTTTCATCCAAATATTGGTCGTCTACTACCTGTAGCAGCAGCCCGAGCATCGCTTGGTCGGTCTTTTTCGACTCTAGGGGCGACGACGATGGGAACGACAAATCCAGCTACGACTACGTGCGTTGTGTGCGTGGCGGACAGTGATCGGTGATTCGGGTATTTGGTTATTTTGAGATGGCAAGATATGAACATTTTTGCTCGTTCCCACAAGCCACCCACTACCGCGTTCCCACACTCCGCGTGGGAACGCGGTAGTGGACGCTCTGCGTCCGTTAAATAAATGGCAAGAAACCGCTACAGGGGAGTGATTCGTCATTTCAGGGAATTGGATGTGTACGGGATGGCGATGGATGGGGCCATGCGGATATTTGAGGTCAGCAAGGGATTTCCAGTTGAGGAAAAGTATTCATTGACGGACCAGGCGCGGCGGTCGTCCAGGTCGGTTTGTGCGAACCTGGCCGAGGCATGGCGAAAACGGTGCTATCCCAATGCCTTTGTAAGCAAGCTGAGCGATTCAGACGCGGAGTCCGCAGAGACCCAGGTTTGGGTCGAGTTTGCGGAACGGTGTGGATATCTTGATCAAGAACAAGCTGTGGATTTAAACAGCCTTTACGATAACATCCAGGGGAAACTCGTGAACATGATGCGTTACCCGGAAAAATGGAACATCCGAAAATAAGCTCACCTCTTTTCCCCCTCTCCCCGCGTCTCCCCCTCTCCCCCTCTCCGCGTCCCCAAATCTCCCCCTCTCCCCCTCATTCCCACGCAGAGCTTGGGAACGAGAAAAAATGAAGCACTCCGCTCAATAATCACGATTATAGTGAGAATAGTAGGACCAGGTAAATTATTGTTGATGTCCTCTGCTTTTTGCTGTAGGCCGGTGAAAACTGTGAACTACGCATAATTGAGGGGGATAAAATGCCAAGAATTGCGAGGATGATCATCAAGGACAAACCGGCGGTCTATCAAATTATTTCACGAACCTCTCTTCCAGGTATTGTCATGCACGATGTGGAAAACGAACTTTTGGCTTCACTTATTAGACATTAGAGTGAGATTGGGGCAGATCTAATCTCGTTCAAACGCTCGGACAGCCACATGTTGACCAAGGTTTCCGGCAAGATCCCACGTGTCCGGGCTTGTGCCTCAACCTTGAAATAGAGTTCAGGGTCAATTGTGATTCGTCGCCTACGCTGGGCCCTGACATCGAACTCAACCTCATGGGTTTGATCCCATAGGTCGGCAAGACTGTGGCTATCCCAGAAAGTTCCGATCTCTTCCATGGTACTCGCTTTTGAAATGGTGGTGGGATCTGTTTCTTTATCTTTTTTCATAACGTTTACGCTCCTTTTTGTCCATATCCCGTGCACTCACTACCAGTGCGGCGTTAGCGTCTTTAAGAATAAAAAATACCATCAGGTAGCGCCCTGCATCCGTCTGTCCACAAGCGGAATATACGTCTTCTCCCTTCCTGTACCCTGATTCAACAAAGCGGAAATGCGGCACGTTGAAGAATGTTTCTTCAACTTCGTCTTGCGTAACATGGTGTTTGACATATATCTTCTCAACAAAATCAGGGAGCCAGATAAAATCATCAATATGCATAATGGACTTCTGTTTTCAAGATTTCTTTTAGATGGTTTGGGACAAAACGATGAAAGATTCGAAATGAAACAACTACCATTTTTACCCTCGTTCCCACGCTCTACGTGGGAACGCATCAGGTGACGCTCACCTCTGTTCAGGTTAGACCCCGCCTGCAATCCTGCATCGTCTGAATCGCAGTTTTTGTTGACACAGGGTTGATTTCATCCCTTGTTTTGCATATGATATTTTCAGGTGAGGTAACCATCATGGATCATTCTATTACATTTTTTGCTGTTGCGCCAAAGGGTGTTGAAACTCTTCTAATTAGCGAACTAAAAAATCTTGGAGCTGGAGGGGTAAAACAGTCAAGGTCAGGCGTCTATTTTCAGGGAGACCTGGAAATGGGCTATCGGGCCTGTCTGTGGCTGCGAACAGCAAACAGGGTGCTTTTGCCGATCGCGAGCTTTCGGGCCGAAACTCCAGAGGATCTGTACCATGGGGTGCAAGATATTCGTTGGACAGAACATCTAAATCCGCATGGTTCCCTTGCCGTTGATTTCAAGTCTTACCGTTCCAAAATCTATCATACCCGATATGGGGCCTTGAAGGTAAAAGACGCCATCGTAGACCAGTTTCGCGATCAATTTGGAAAGAGACCTTTAGTGAATCGCTCCAGACCCGATATCAGGATAAATGTTTATCTTCTCGGGGATGAGGCGACCATTAGCCTTGATCTTTCCGGAGAGAGTCTGCACAGACGAGGATACAGGGTAGGGCCGGGGGAGGCCCCCCTGAAAGAAAACCTGGCCGCTGCGATTTTGATGCTCTCTAACTGGCCTGAGATAGCAAAAAGGGGAGGGGGCTTGATTGATCCAATGACAGGCTCCGGGACCCTGCCGATCGAGGCTGCCTTAATGGCCGCTGATTATGCTCCTTCTCTTTTGCGGGACTATTTCGGCTTTCTCAACTGGAAGGGGCATAGACCGGAAATCTGGGAAAGACTCCTTGAAGAGGCCGAGGAGAGGAAATCGGCGGGTCTGAAGAAACTTCCATCTATTGTGGGTTATGACGCCGACTCAAAGGGAGTTAAGAGCGCTGTTGTTAGTCTGGAACGGGTTGGATTAAGAGGATTTATCCATTTTGAAAGAAGAGAATTTGCCGCCTGTGTTCCCCATCCCAAGATGAAGAATGTGCCTGGATTGGTTGTTTTGAATCCGCCCTACGGAGAGAGACTCGGGGAAGTCAGAGAGCTAAGGCCGCTCTACGCAAACATAGGCAGGCGTCTGAAGGAGCATTTTCGGGGGTGGAGAGCGAGCCTTTTTACCGGTAATGTGGACCTGGGAAAGGGGATGGGTCTCAGGGCGGAAAAGAAATATTCTCTCTACAACGGGGCCCTTGAATGTAAGCTCTTGAATTTCAGAATCGAGCCGGAATGGTTTGTGGATTCCGAACATCGCATCTTCAGGCCTGAGTTAGCCGGGACCCTGACAAAGCCTGACCCTGCGGCGGAGATGTTTGCCAATCGTATGCGAAAAAACCTGAAAAGGCTAAAAAAAAGGTTTAAAAAGGAAAACATAACCTGCTTCAGGGTTTATGATCAGGATCTACCTGAGTATGCAGTTGCCGTTGATATCTACGGAAAATGGGTCCATGTGCAGGAATATAAGGCCCCGAATACGGTTGATCCCGTAAAGGCGGAAGCCCGTTTGAAGGATGTACTATTGGTCCTGCCTGATTTGCTTGAGATCCCTCGAGAAAATATTTTTTTTAAAGAACGGAGACGTCAGAAAGGAAAGGCCCAGTACGGGAAACAGGGAGCGGGTGGGATTTTCCACCAGGTTGATGAAAAAGATTGCAGATTTTTGGTTAATTTTACCGATTACATAGATACCGGTCTTTTTCTTGACCAAAGGATAACCCGTTCTATGATTAGAGACCTGGCCGGGGGAAAACAATTCCTGAATCTCTTTGCTTATACTGGAACTGCAACGGTTTATGCCGCCAAAGGTGGCGCCAAATCGACAACTTCTGTGGATGCCTCCAAAGTCTACTTGCGTTGGGCAAAGAGGAATCTGGCCCTGAACGGGTTCGGCTACAACCGGCATATTTTCCAGCATGCTGACTGTTTGAGCTGGGTGGAGAGTACAAAACAGCGATACGATCTCATTTTACTTGATCCCCCTACCTTCTCAAATTCAAAGAAGTTAAGGAGGGTCTTTGATATCCAAAGGGATCATGTGAAGTTGATCAGGCTTGTTGCAAGGCTGCTGGAAAAAAATGGAATAATTCTCTTTTCCAATAATTACCGCAAATTCAAGATAGATCTTGTAGGTCTGAACAAATTTCAGGTTGAAGATCTTTCAACGACCACGCTGCCACCCGATTTTGAAAGAAAGCCGAAAGCCCATAACTGCTGGAGAATTGAAATTCAGGGCCCATATCACAATAACTGATATAAATCCGTATACCTCCTTGACAAGATGTGGAATATGAAATATCGTCTGCTCGGATACTGGAAATATACGGGCTAATTGCCAAAAGATTTTGGCCTTGGAAGGGTGCATATAATTGCTACAGGGTAAATAGCGGAGACACGATCAATGAGCGGGGTGGATTGGCCAAAGGGAATCTCCCCTATAACATATTGAAGTTCTTTTGAAATTATGATATGCAGCAGCGCGGGGGTTACATTACAACCGGAAAGGTTGTAATTTCTTGGAAGTTGCTCAATTTAGACGGTAGGATTAAGAGGGCGATCGTTTTTTTCATTTCAACATTTCAAAAGAAGGAGGGTGTAACATGAACAAAGGGGATTTAGTAAATGAGGTGGCCAAGGTTGTTGGTACTAAAAAAGAAGCCCAGGCGGCAGTAGATTGTGTTTTTTCAAGCATCACCAAGGCCTTGAAAAAGAAGCAGAAGGTCACATTGATCGGTTTCGGGACATTCAAGGTAGACAAGAGAAAGGCAAGGAAAGGGGTAAACCCGCAAACCGGTGAGAAGATCAAGATCAAGGCAAAAAGGGTGCCCAAATTTGTGCCTGGTAAAGCCTTGAAGGAAGCTGTTTAACTCTAAGCATTGAGATCGGATTGCATAAACGCCCTCATTGGGAATAGGTTTTCCGGTGAGGGTGTTTTTTTATGAAGGAGACGATTTATGAAGATTGCAGTTAGTGGCAAGGGGGGCGTGGGCAAGACTACCTTTGCCTCTTTCTTGATCAGGGCCTTGGCAGATGAGGGACGAAAGGTCCTTGCTATCGACGCAGACCCTGATGCAAATCTGGCCCAGGCCCTCGGAGTCAGAAACAGCGATGAAATCGTGCCGATTTCACAGATGAAGGAGCTGATTGAAGAGAGGACCGAGGCCAAGGTGGGGACCATGGGACAATTTTTCAAACTGAATCCCAAGGTCAATGACCTCCCTGATAGGCTGTCAGTTGAGGTTGATGGGGTAAAAGTGATGGTCATGGGTGGTGTCAAAACAGGGGGGGCAGGCTGTATATGCCCTGAAAGCATCCTTCTCAAGAGGCTCGTGGGCCATATTGTACTGGCCCGGGACGAGGCGGTGGTCTTAGACATGGAGGCGGGTCTGGAGCACTTGGGCAGAGGAACGGCTATGAACGTGGACAGACTGGTGGTCGTTGTGGAGCCAGGCAGGCGAAGTATTGAGACTGCCCATCAAGTACGCAGACTCGCCGCGGATATCGGTATTAAAAACCTGAATTTTGTGGGAAATAAAATACGATCAGAAAAGGACAGGAACTTTCTTTTAAAGGAAATGCCCGATTTCGAATTCTTGGGCTTCATGCCATACCGGAGCGAGATCATTGAGGCGGATCTTGATGGTGTCCCCCCTTTTGAAAAGGACAAAGAGTGTCTCGATGTAGTCAAGGTGATGCTCACTAAATTGCGTGATTAAAGGAGAAATAAATATGGGAAAAAGAATTCATAATTTTAATGCCGGCCCTGCTGCATTGCCTTTGTCTGTGTTAGAGGAAATCCAGGCAGAGCTTCTTGATTTTAAGGGTTCGGGTATGTCTATCTTAGAGGTGAGCCATCGTTCAAAGTGGTTTGACAATGTTATCAATGAGGCTGTTGAAAGAACAGAAAGGCTTCTTGGTCTTGGTGATGATTTTCATGTCCTGTTTATCCAGGGGGGCGCCAGCCTGCAGTTCTGCATGATACCTATGAATTTATCGTTAGAGGGGAGGCCTGTAGATTATATAAATACGGGCGCCTGGTCAACCAAGGCAATTAAGGAGGCTGAAATTCAGGAAAAGGATGTCCGTGTAATCGCATCTTCTGAGGATAAGGGTTTTTCATATATCCCAAAAGAGTTCACCATTGATGGGGATGCTTCATTCTTCCACTTTACTTCAAACAATACCATCAAAGGTACCCAGTGGGCCCAATTCCCTGATGCTGCTGACATACCACTTGTCTGTGACATGTCCTCCGACATTATGAGCCGGCCCTTTGATGTTGCTCCTTTCGGTCTGATCTATGCGGGGGCCCAGAAGAACATAGGTCCTTCGGGTTCGGCCATGGTCATTATTCGAAAGGATATGCTGGAGAGAACGCCGGATAATATCCCCAGCATGATGAAATACACCACCTTTGCCAATAAGAACTCCATGTTTAACACACCCGCCTGTGTGGTTATTTATACGATCAACCTGGTCCTCAAATGGCTTGAGGAGACCGTAGGGGGCCTTGAAAGAATGGAACAGATCAATCAGGAGAAAGGGTCAATTCTCTATGATTTCATTGATCAGTCAGGGTTTTACCAAGGGACTGCGGCCAAGGATAGCCGCTCCCTAATGAACGTGACCTTCAGACTTCCCAATGAAGATCTGGAGAAAAAGTTTGTGGCAGAGGCTCTTGAAGAGGGCTTAGGAGGGCTCAAAGGGCACCGCTCGGTGGGTGGTTGCAGGGCATCCATATATAATGCCACAGGGATTGATGCAGTGAAGGCCCTGGTGGGATTTATGTCTGAGTTTGAAAGGAAAGAGGGATAACCCTTGGGATTGATGATTGTTGATTGACGATTTTTGATTGGAGGTTGGTTTTGAGACGGACGAGGATCGCTGAGATTATAGCGGCTGAAAGTATAGGCGCCCGGTGCACTGTTATGGGCTGGGTGAGGACGCGCAGAGATTCAAAGGGAGGATTTTCTTTTATTGAAATCAATGATGGATCATCTTTAGCCGGCCTTCAGATAATAGCGGATCAAGAATTGGCAAATTATAAGAGTGAGATTCTCAAATTGCAAACTGGATGTTCGATAAAGGCCGCGGGTACCTTGGCTGAGTCTCCGGGCAAGGGTCAGAAGGTGGAATTGAAGGCCGAAGAGATCGAGGTCTTAGGATGGGCCGACCCGGACATTTATCCCCTTCAAAAAAAGCGGCACTCCTTCGAATTTCTCCGGTCAATTGCCCATCTGAGACCGAGAACCAACACCTTCGGGGCCGTGGCCAGGGTGAGGAACGCCATGGCCCATGCCATCCACACCTTTTTTCAGGAAAGGGGTTTTATCTACCTCCACTCCCCTATTATTACGGGGAGCGATTGCGAGGGCGCGGGCGAAATGTTCAAGGTAACCACCTTTGATCTGAACCGTGCGCCCGAGAAAGAGGGCGATATCGATTTTACAAAGGACTTCTTTGGCGGTCCGGCAAATCTGACGGTGAGTGGGCAGCTCGAGGCAGAAATCTATGCCCTTGCAATGGGTGATGTATACACCTTCGGGCCAACGTTCAGGGCCGAGAACTCAAACACCTCGCGTCACTTAGCGGAATTCTGGATGGTTGAGCCGGAGATGGCCTTTTGCGATCTTGAAGAGAATGCGGCCCTTGCCATTGAATTTTTAAAACAGATATTTGCCTCGGTTCTGGCTAACTGTAAGGAGGACATGGAATTTTTTAACCGTTTCATTGACTCCACACTGATCAAAACTCTTGAGGCCTTGATCTCTCATGATTTTGAGATCCTCACTTACACAGAAGGGATCGAGATCCTCAAGAAGGCAGGGCAGAAGTTTGAATTCCCTGTGGAATGGGGCGTCGATCTGCAATCGGAACATGAGCGTTATCTCTGTGAAAAGGTCTTTAAAGGCCCCGTAGTATTGATAGATTATCCAAAAGAGATCAAGGCCTTTTATATGAAGATGAACCAGAATGAAAAGACAGTTAGGGCAATGGATGTCCTGGTGCCCAAGATCGGCGAGATCATAGGAGGGAGCCAGCGTGAAGATGACCATGATGCCCTTTACGAGAGGATCAAGGAGGCGGGTCTTAATACGGATGATTACTGGTGGTATCTGGAGCTGAGGAAATTCGGCTCGGTCCCCCACTCCGGTTTTGGTCTGGGATTTGAGCGTCTGATCCAGTTTGTAACCGGTCTTTCCAACATCAGGGACGTTATCCCCTTCCCGAGAACTCCAGGCAATCTGAGTTTCTGAGCTATTCATATTTACATTGTTTACGGGTTTAATAGTAGTAATATTTCGAGGATTTGGGGGTCTCGCAAGCTCGCTTACCTGAGATTGAAGACCGGAGTAAGATAGGAGCAATATAATGAAATTTAATGAAATCAGAAAAATGGCCAAGGGAATGCATATAAACACATATAGAATGAAGAAGACGGATATTATCAGGGCCATTCAGAA
>JAOZQV010000137.1 GCA_029932035.1 Deltaproteobacteria bacterium
ATTCAAGGCCTATGGGTATCTGCATGAGAACAGCGTTATGGTTCAATTTCTGACGTAACTGATCCACAACCTTGTAAGGATCAGCGCCGGACCGGTCACATTTATTGATAAAAGCGATTCGTGGGACCTGGTACCGCTTCATCTGCCGGTCAACCGTGATTGACTGTGATTGGACCCCCCCGACGGAACAGAGTATCAGGACTGCACCATCCATGACCCTTAAAGCCCTCTCCACTTCAATGGTAAAATCCACATGCCCGGGCGTGTCGATAATATTTATTTTGTGCCCTTTCCATTCGCAGTGGGTGGCGGCGGAGGCAATGGTGATCCCACGTTCCTTTTCCAACTCCATGGAGTCCATTGTCGCGCCCACCCCATCTTTACCCTTGACCTCATGAATGGCAAAGATCCGCTTGGTGTAGTATAAGATCCTTTCTGTAAGGGTTGTCTTACCCGAATCAATGTGTGCGCTGATACCGATATTTCTTAAGTTCTGAATCTCATCCACCTTCTGAATAACCTCGTTTCCAATTAAAAAGAGGACCTGCGTATACAGATCCTCTTTTATTTATTTATGACGACGGTCTGAAATATAAGTCATCAATCGTCAATAGTCAATAATCAATAGTCAATCAAAAGGGGTATGCCTCCAGATCTATAATCCTGTCGGCTATGGCCCTTTTGAGACTGACACCGTCAATGGGCTGATAACGGGCCAGCTTTTTGATACCGGCTAACTGGGTGCGAAGCATATCACCCTCTTCCACATAGGCGATGACCTTCTTGGCCCAGGCCTCAATCTGAGGAATAATATCATCCACATAGGACTTGACCGCAGCTATATGATATTCTGCCTTTTCTTCCCCTTCCTTGTCAATGATTTTAATGGTCCTCAAAAGACCACTCTCCATGGCAAAGATCTCGATAATGATATCCGCAAGTACCGCCAAGACCTCTTGTTCCTTTGCCAGATTTTGCCCAAATTTCTGGGCGGCTACTCCGGCCACCATGAGGGCGATCTTCTTGGTCATCTTCACCATATGTTCCTGGAGTGCGAGAGGCGTATCGGGCAACTGCACCGAGAGAGGTGAGTAGGTCATCAGCTCTCCGGCAATGGCCTGGGCAGCGGGGAGTAGATTGAGCCTTCCCTGAAGTGCCCTCTTCATCATGGTCCCGGGAACTAACATCCTGTTGATCTCATTGGTCCCTTCCCAGATCCGGTTGATCCTGGAGTCCCTGTAATACCTCTCAGCAGGATAATCTGAGCAAAATCCATATCCGCCGAGGATTTGGACATACTCATCAACACAATAATCAAGGACCTCGGAACCAAATACTTTGGTGATGGAGCATTCCGGGGCATACTCCTCAATTACCTTAATTTTCTCTGCACCGCTCTTTTTGGCATCGGCATCTAAGGTTGCAAGTTTGTCATCAAACATACCGGCCAGACGGTACATCATGCTATCGCTCATATAAGTCTTGACAGCCATATTTGCCAGTTTGGTCTTGATCATGCCGAATGAGCTGATCGGCGCCTTGAACTGGATCCGGCCGTTTGCATATTTTACGGCCTGTGTCACGGATTCCTTACAAGACCCCATTACAGATGCCCCCAATTTCCAGCGTCCTATATTGAGGCTGTTAAAGGCAATCTTATGACCCTTTCCAATTTCAAAGAGGACGTTTTCAACCGGGACCCGGGCATCTTCGAGGATAACAGGCCGGGTGGAAGACCCGTGCATCCCCATTTTTTCCTCTTCTTTACCCGTGGAAACCCCAGGAAAGTCCTTTTCGACGATAAATCCTGTGAATTGCTCGCCATTAACCTTGGCGTAAACGATGAAGCTGCTGGCATAACCCGCGTTGGTGATAAACATCTTTTCTCCGTTCAGGATATAATATTTTCCGTCTTCAGAGAGGACTGCTTTCGTCTTTGCGTTCAAGGCATCTGTGCCTGCGCCGGATTCGGTGAGGCAGTAGGCCCCGCACCACTCGCCGGAGGCTAATTTGGGAAGGTACTTCTGTTTCTGCTCTTCATTGCCGAAATAGACTATCGGGAGGGTGCCGATCCCGGTATGGGCGCCGTAGACCACCCCGAAGGCGGCGGCAGTACCCATAGCCTCAGCCACTATCGTAGTGCTCACCTTGTCCAATCCGAGCCCATCGTATTCCTCGGGGACATCAGTGCCAAGGAGCCCCAACTCTCCCGCCTTTCCTAAGAGAGAGAGGACCAGATCGTGATCCTTTTCTTCCAACTTATCGATATTGGGATAAATCTCCTTTTCAACAAAATCCTTGACTGTTTCAAGGATCATGCTGTGTTCATCGGTGAAATCTTCAGGAGTGAATACCTCCTCAGGGGTCACATCCGTGATCAAAAACTCTCCCCCTGCAAAAATCCTATTATCTCCCATTTTTATGTCTCCTTTCTTCATTTCCCTTTCATACAATCGTGATTTCGTGATACGTGATCCGATGGCTTTTCATTAGTCACTGGTCAATATTCAATGTTCAATATTAAATATTCAATTTTCTCAGTAGTCTTCGATTTCAAAAATGGCCGCAGCGCCCATGCCGAAACCGATACACATTGAGACCAGACCCCAGCGTACTTTTCTCTCCTGCATCTCATAAATCAACTGGGTGGTCAGCTTTGCCCCGGTGCAGCCCAACGGGTGACCTAAGGCAACGGCGCCGCCGTTCACATTGGTGATCTCTTTATTGATCCCAAGCTCATTAATGCAATAGATGGCCTGTGCGGCAAATGCCTCGTTCAGCTCGATCAATTCCATCTGATCTAAGGTCATCCCGGCGATCTTGAGGACCTTGGGAATTGCTACGGCCGGTCCTACTCCCATGACTTCCGGCTCACAGCCCTCGACCGCATGATACCTGAAGGTGGCCATCGGTTTGAGTCCCAATTCCCTGGCCTTCTCCTTTGACATCAACACCACCCCTGCCGCCGCATCACTGGTCTGTGAAGAGTTCCCGGCTGTGACGGTTCCGTTCGGTTTAAACGCCGGGCGAATCTTGGAAATACCTTCCTTGGTTGTCCCTGGCCGCATTCCCTCGTCTGTATCAAAAATAAACTCCTCATATTCAAAATGCCCGTTAGGCAGTTGCTTTTGCCTTTTTACCGTCAGGGGGACAATCTGGCTCTTGAAACGCCCCGCCTTGATGGCAGCCTCTGCCTTCTGCTGGCTCCTGGCGCCGAATTCATCCTGCTCGTCCCGGCCGATATTGAAGCGTTCGGCAACATTTTCCGCAGTAAGGCCCATACCGGTAAAGCCACCCGGCCTCATATCCACCAACGCCGGGTTCGGATACATCATACTCCCGCCCATGGGGATCTGGCTCATGCTCTCCACACCGCCGGAAATCACCACATCGGCAAACCCGCACATGATTTTTTCAGCCCCGATGGCAATGGCCTGGAGCCCGGAAGAACAGAACCTGTTAACGGTCATACCGGGAATTCTATCCGGCCATCCCATGGACATCACCAGGACTCTCCCTAAGTTGAGACCCTGTACTGACTCCGGAAAAGTGCATCCGATGATCACATCGTCGATAAGCATGGGGTCTAAATCTCCTGCCCTTTTTAAGAGATCACCCAAGACAGTACAACCCATATGCTCAGGTCGGGTATCCTTTAATATTCCACGAGGTGCCCTTCCGGTTGCTGTCCTGCAGGCGGCAACAATTACGGCTTCTTTCATAATATCTTCCTCCCTTATCATTTATCATTTATCATTTGTGAACAGCCAGATGCCAAATGGGTAATAATAAATGTTCAGTGATTTAATTCCTAAGCGGCTTGCCCGTAGTCAGCATATGCTGAATCCTGGCCTGGGTATTGGGATCACCACACAAGCTCAAGAAGGCTTCCCTCTCTAAGTCTAAGAGATATTGTTCTGTTACCTTTGTGTCGGGCAATACATTCCCACCGCACAGGACATATCCCAGCTTGGTAGAGACCGTTAGATCATGATCAGTAATAAAGTCTGATTCGTGCATGGTCCAGAGAGCCAGTTTGATAAAGGAAAAGGTGTTTTCACCGGCTACCCGTATCTCATCCTTAGGCCGTGGGGCAACATAACCCTCTATATTCATGGCCAGGACGGTCTTTTTTGCGTCTTCTATGAGGTAGTCCCGGTTAACTGTCATCTTGTCGGTTGGCCTCAAATAACCAAGCTTAACCGCCTCCTGTCCCGAGGTGGCTACTTTGGCCATGGCAATCGTCTCAAAGGCCCTGGCAATAAAGGGCATCATCTCGATCTGTTTTGGGTAGAGCCCTCCCTTTTGAACCTCGAAAAGATGCTCTGTGTTGCGGATGATCAGTTCCTTACATCCACCTCCGGCAGGAATCACGCCTACCCCCACTTCCACAAGGCCCATATAGGTCTCTGCGGCATATCTCACTCGATCTGCTGCAAGGCAGACCTCACAACCTCCACCAAGAGCCATCCCGGCAGGGGCGGCCACAACCGGTTTGTCCATATACTTGAGATTCATCAACGCGTTCTGGAGTGTTTTGATGGCCCAATCGAGATCGTCCCACTCCTCTTCTTGGGCTGCAAACAGGACCATGGGCAGGTTGGCTCCAACGGAAAAATTGGCGCCATGGTTGGCAATTACCAGGCCTTCAAAATCTTTATTGACTATATCGGTTGATTTTTGAATCATTGCAATGATATCCTCGCCAATGGCATTCATTTTGGCATGAAATTCCAGACAGGCAATACCGTCGCCGATATCAATAAGTGAAGCGCCCGTGTTTGCAGCCACTTCCTTTTTCTGATCCTTGAGCGAGGGTAAAAGGATAATGCCCGGCTTGGTGGGCACCGGCTTGTAGTCCTTGGAAGGGATATCATAAAAATATAGGCCCCCGGCCTCCCTTTTGTAGAATGACTCCTTCCCGTCGGAAAGCATCTCGTCAACCCATGCGGGGATCTCGTAACCGGCCTCCTTCATCTTGGCAACAGATTTGCCAAGGCCTATGGCATCCCACGTTTCAAACGGGCCTAACTTCCGGGCAAAACCCCATTTCAACGCATTATCAATATTAACAATATCATCGGCGATTTCAGGGATCCGGTTGGCAGAATAGATGAGGGTCTCTGCCAAGGTCTTGAAGGTGAACTGGCCTGCCGTATCCTTGGCGTAGAAAAGGGATTTGATTTTTCCGCCTGTGCCTGAGATGTTTTTAGCTGCCTCTAATGAGCCAAATTTCACCTTTTCCTGCGGTGTATGTTCCAGGGTTTTGTAATCGAGGGAAAGGATCACCCTCTTCCCTTCACTGTCCTTGCTCTTCTTGTAAAAGCCCTGTTTGGTCTTTTCGCCGAGCAGCTTTTTCTCAAGCATTGCTGAAATGAACTCGGGGGCCTTAAACATCTCACGTCTTTCATCATCAGGGGTGCCTTCGTACACATTGTCTGCCACATGAAGGAGCGTATCAAGACCGACCAGGTCGGCGGTTCTGAATGAGGCGCTCTTGGGATTCCCCACTATAGGCCCGGTAAGCTTGTCTACTGCTTCGACCGTAAGCCCCAGGTCTATCATGGCATTGATGCCTGAAAACATGCTGAATGTGCCGATTCGATTGGCCACAAAATTAGGGGTGTCCTTGGCATAAACGATCCCCTTCCCAACTGTCTTTTCGCAGATGTCGGCCAAGATATCCACCACTTCAGGAAGGGTGTCTGGTCCCGGGACTATCTCTAAGAGCTTCATATATCTCGGAGGATTGAAAAAATGGGTAATGGCAAAATATTTTCTAAAGTCCTCTGAGCGACCCTCGCACATTTCTTTAGCCGGTATCCCCGATGTGTTGGAGGTAATTATGGTTCCGGGTGTCAAAACTGATTCGATCTTTTCAAAGACGCTCTGCTTGATGTCTAATCTCTCCACTACCACTTCTATGATCCAGTCAACGCCCTTCAGCAGTTCGAGATCGTCTTCCAGATTTCCGATGGAAACAAGTTTGGCATTCTCAGGGATATAGAAGGAGGCGGGCTTTGACTTCAACGCGCCCTGCAGTCCATTCCGACCGAACTTATTCCTGAAATTGCTGCTTTCCGTTGTAAGCCCCTTTTTCTTATCGCCCTCTGTCAGTTCAGGGGGAACAATATCGAGCAGGACTGTTTCGATCCCCACATTGGCCAACTGGGCCGCAATGGTGGCGCCCATTACCCCGGCCCCGATTACTCCGGTCTTTTTAATTTTTTTGTCCATAGACACCTCCTTAATCAGTGATCTTGGATTGCGATCCCGCCATGGCGGGATTGGGTTTCGGTTTTAGTCATGTCATTATTCAGGGATAATCTAAAATGATCGGTTAAAGACTCAAGGTTATAGGGTTGAAATTATTTATTCAGGAATCCATAAGGGGTTACATATCTTTCTTTTGGCTCAAACTATTCTCAAAAAATGAATGAACTTTCATTCATTTTTTGAGAATAGTATTGCCAAAATGCGAAGTCAAGCATTTTTTTGATAAAAAAACGAACAAACAAAAGCGCCCTGGATTGATAATTCGGGAATTTAGGGGATGGATGGAAAGGAGAGAGATCGGAGGGTAGAAACTTGTTCACCACGAAGATCACGAAGAACACGAAGGGACCATAAAACCATCAGAAACTCATTTTTCGTGGCCTTCGTGTGCTTGTGGTAAAATTTTTGTTTGGTTCCGGTTTATCCGGGTCAGGAATTGATGACACCGCATCGGTCTAAAAATCCGGCCAGATTCTCATCTTTTCTGATCCCTAAGCGTGTCAAGGCAAAATCGTACCGGATCGGGTCATCAGGGTCCAATTTCCGAAATGCGCGAGTGATCTCTATGGCAGTCCGCATGTTTGCATTCCTCCGATTGGTCAGATCTAAGAGGAGAGAGGCCCGGTGCATGTGGGTGTCGAGAGGGATGATCAGTTTTGATGGAGGCACCGTGTGCCATCCCCCCGGGTCTACCCGGTCCTCCCGAACCATCCAACGCAAAAAGAGGTTCAATTTCTTGCAGGCGCTCCCCTTTTGAGGGAGGGGAAGAAGAGAGTTTGTCCGGCCTTCAAAGGGATAGGTGAGTTCATCCACAAAAGAGGTTAGCCCCGGAAGAATGGTCTCGTCATTCTCGCTATATTTGTCCGCAAAACAGGCACCCAATGAGCCATACTGCCTGATGACACGTTTCATGCCGATGAGCATCAGAGCGATCTCTTCGCCAGTGCTGAACCTGTGTTTGAAGTTGCAAAAGATTTTATGAAGAGACCGGTTCGATGAAGATTTCACGAATGCATGAGGGGAGGGCCCCAGCTCTCTGAGGACAGATGATACGCTTTTCAGGATTTGGGCCACCCGGCCGTATGCAAGCGATGAGGCTATGATCCCGACCGTTTCACGATCTTTCAGATCAGGGTAGTCGTAGAGATATTCAAGGGGGTCAGGATGGACCCATTGACGTGAATTATAACGATGGTAAAGCTGTTCGAGATGATACTTTACCACGTCACGTGACATTCCGGACCGACGATTTCGAGGAGTTCGGTAAATATGGTATTGAGGTTTATTACGCCTACGATTTTCCCCTCCCTGTGGACCAATTGCTGGCGGACATCTTCTTTGAACATGACGTAAATAGCCTGGTTTATCCTGTCTTCTTCTATTAATATCGATTTAACAACAGGATTCATGACATCTTTTACCTTCTTGTGGGCCTCCTGCTTGACTAATTCACAAAAAGTGCTGCTAAGCCATTCAAAATGCTCCTGAAAATCACTGACCTCCTCGGCTACCTCCAATGCCCGTGATGAGAGCATTGCGTGATAGGCCTTTGAAATCTCCGGGGCCTTGGCAGGTTCGGGAACCAAGCTCCTGATGAGATCGTACATGGACAACTTGCCCACAATATTGTTGTTCCCGTCTGTGACGAAAAGTGTTTTGTGAAAACTGCCTGTGTCTTGGGCCTTTAAGGTCTCATAATTTCTTTTCAAAATGCTCAAGGCATCACAAAGCTGAGAATCGATATCTACCATATCGTATTCTTCGATAGGCGCCATAATATCCCTGACCTTTTTTCCTTCAGCCATATCCACATCTCTCCTTTCAGACCTCGTTAAGTGGTTGAGTGGTTAAGTCGTTATTATTTTTGAGAAGAATTCCTCAATTCTTCATGCTACAAGTCTGTGTGTGTCTGTGTGTGTCTGTGGCTCAATCCCTATATCATTCTTCCCTGAATCTCAAGGGCTTTTTCCTGCAGTTCCGGATCAGGCCATGGAGCCTCCATCCACAGTAATGATTTCACCGGTAACAAAATCGGACATGCCTGATGCCAAAAAGAGCACTGTGCCGACTATATCCTCTGTCTCCGCGATCCGGCCCATGGGGATGGTATTTGTGATTTCCTTTAGAAGTGATTCGTTGCTCCAGAAAGGCTGGCTGAATTGTGTCTTTACCACGGATGGGGCTACACCGTTGACATTTATACGATCCTGTGCCAGTTCCACGGCCAAGACCTTGGTGAGCATTTCTACACCGGCCTTTGCCACACAATATATCCCCATGCCCATTGCAGCCTTTCGCGCGGCAATGGAGCTGATGTTGATGATTTTGCCTTGTCCGGCCTTTTTCATCAATCTTACCCCACCTGCAGAGACCAGAAAAGTCCCCTTCAGATTTGTTGTGATAATCTTGTCCCACAGGCCTTCATCTGTTGCGATTACAGACGGAGTCAGGATATTCATGCCCACATTGTTCACAAGGATATCCAGCCTGTCAAACCGGTCCTCAATCGCCTTAAACATGGCCGTCACCTCGTCTGAGCGGCCCACGTTTGCCACGAAAGCGGTAATATTCATCCCCTTTTGACGAAGATCTTCCACTGCCTGATCCAGATTATTCTGTTTTCGTCCGCAAATGACTACCTCAGCCCCCTTCTCGGCCATGGCCATGGCAATCGCTTGACCCAATCCCCGGCTCCCACCGGTCACCAATGCCACCTTTCCTGTCAAATCTATTGTATTCATCTCACCCTCCTTTTTTTCAGGAAATGAAACATAAAATTAGGAAGAAGTCAAATCAC
>JAOZQV010000138.1:0-2656 GCA_029932035.1 Deltaproteobacteria bacterium
AATGGGTGCAACGTTAAGCCACAACAATGCATGTAAAGAATTTGGCCTTACGGAAGGTGAAGTATTCAAGGCGATGGAAATGGGCAAATTGCAATACCGGCAAAACTATGCTCATGGTAATCCATATTTCAAACTACTTCGAAATGAAGTTAAATCATTAGCTCAAGACCTTCACGGAGCCAAAGGTGTAAAAGAACAAGAGGTCAAACATAAGTTGCAAAAGATTAACAGAGAAATAAACAGCCTTAAGAGAAAACTCGCATCTTTGGAAAAGCAGAAAATTGAATTGATTGAAAGACAAAAATAGGCGAAAGCCAAACGCGAAAGGACTGCTGAAAATGAGTGAGGTTGCGGAGGTAAAGGCGGTAACCGGGAAGAATGAACCACGGATTACACGGATTGCGCGGATGAGAAAGAAAAGAAAAAACAGTGACCACGAATCACACGAATTACACGAATAACAAAAGGCTAAACCAATTCCTGACAACCTTGAAAAAGAAAGAATGATCCACAGATTACACGGATTGCGCGGATTAAAAAGAAAACAAGAACAGGAACCATATTGAGCAAACCATGATGCAGGCCAGAAATATTGAAACAAATCAAATGGGTGTCTAATGACTATTCCAACCTTTCAACTTATCACCATGCCAGAGGGCAAGACGCTGGAATTAAAGAGTGATATGTCCTCTCCCAGAAATATCCTTAGAACGCTTGTAGCGTTTGCCAACACCGGCGGAGGGCGTTTGTTGATCGGGATTGCGGATGAACCCAGAGCGGAGGCGCCACGTTGACCTCATCATTCAAAGTATTTGTTAGTTCAGTGCAAAATGAACTTGAAGATGAGCGGCTCATCATCCGGAATCTTGTGAACACCGATCCGTTCTTATCGGCACATTGCACGCCCGTACTTTATGAATATGAACCAGCATCAGCGGATAAGGCTTTAGAGGGGTGCCTGCGGTCACTTGACAATTGCCAGGTGTATCTATTGATTGTGGGCGTGCAATATGGGACTCCGGCTGGTGAACTATCTATAACTCACACTGAATACAGACACGCAAAGCAAAGGGATTTGCCTATTCTGGCTTTTATAAAGGGCGAACGTATTGTAAAAAGGGAGGGCGGTACAGACGTTTTACTCAAGGAACTGGAAGCTGACGGTTTTAAGTATAAACGTTTTGGCAATGTCATAGAACTTCAGAAGGAGGTAAGAGCCGCATTAGTAAGGCTACTTCAGGATCAGTTCGGCATTGTTCCTACAAGTGATGAGAACCTGATAGCAGACCAGACCATTGAGGCTACTTCTAAGTTCGAATCTCAACCTTTGATGCGAATCCGCTGGGAGGACCTGAATCATGACATGGCTCGCAGGCTTGTGGGTGCAGCCGAAGGCAGGAATATCGATGAGTTGTCTTCTGAAGATGTATTGGCTGGCGTGATGTTGCGTGGCCTTGTTTGGCGTGAATCAGAATCGAGGGAATACTACGCAACAGCGGCTGGTGTGGTGTTGCTGGCTAAAGATCCGTCTGCTGTGTTCCCCCAGTGTCGTGTGCTTGCGGATGCTTACCGCAGTTCTGAGCCTGACGGGGAACCACGGGATCATGAGGATATTCGGGGACCTATGCCGAAGGTTATTGAGCGTGCCATTGCTTTTATTGATAGGAATACCAGGCATCCCATGAAAGTGGTGGGACTTAATCGCGTGCGTCTTGATGAATATCCTGTTGAGGCTATGAGGGAGGCTCTTGTCAATGCTGTGGCCCACCGGCAATACGAAGACGCCGGGCGCAAGATCATGCTTGAGGTCTTCTCTGATAAGGTAATTGTGTCCAGCCCCGGCCTTCCGCCTTTACCTATTACACTTGTTAATCTGCGCAAGGGAACGTACCGGCCATGTTCACGTAATCCTGTACTGGCCCAGTGTCTCTCTTATTTCCACCGCATAGAGGAGCGTGGCAGCGGCTTTCGGCGTATGCGCGAGCAGATGCTCAACCATGGACTGGACAAGCCTCTTATCGGTACTGATACAGGATATTTCCAGGTAACTTTCCCTGGACCAGATGATAACATCGAGCGCCTTCGTGTGCCTGAGCAGTTGATGCAGGTAACTCCGGCGGTGGAATCTCAATTGAACGAAAGGCAACGGAAGATGATGCAATGGCTCGTCGAAGGCAAGGAACTTACCAGCCGGCAATGTAAGGCAGAATTCGAAGTCACCCGTGCTGTTACAGCAGTAGATTTCGGGAAACTGGTTGAAATGGGATTAGCTGAAAAACTGGGAGCTGGACGCTCCACCCGATACCGCCTGAAAGAGCCGGTCCAATCGTCAAGTAATCGTCAAGTTAAATCCATTAATCGTCAAGTTAAAGGAAAATATGGTGAAGACTGATGACATTCCCAATGTTTATGCATAGCTTTTTGATCAAAATGACTCTACCAAATTCACCAGACAGCCCAACCCAGAAATACCGCCTGACAGCCAAAGGAAAAGCTTTCTTAGCCAGAGAGGGTCAGGAGGACATAGAATGAACGTATATTCTAAGAAAGGGGTTGGGTGTGGTTCACAACTACCTCAAGGCGACGGGGTATCGGCTGGGACTGCTGGTGAAATTCGGTCACCATCCCAAACTGCAATATGAGCGCATCGTTTATT
>JAOZQV010000138.1:2666-9061 GCA_029932035.1 Deltaproteobacteria bacterium
AATTACACGAATAAGAAAACCATAAAGAGGGAAACGATAAAATGGAAACATTAAGGGAAAAAGCGATAAATGTGATTTCCAAACTGCCTGATTTTGCAAGTATTGATGACATCATGTATCGGCTGTACGTTATTGATAAAGTGAGAAAAGGCAAAGAGGCTATCAAACAGAGAGATAGCATTTCTATTGAAGAACTAAAAGGGGAAATGGGATCATGGTAAAGTGGCCCATATTTTCACATTCGTGTAATTTGTGCTATTCGTGGTTAAAAGGAGACTTCGTATGAATGAAATACCACTTTCTTCTACACAATCCAAAGCCTTGCGCGAAATCAAGGCAAAGGTGATGGCTGATTTTCCAGTGGTGGATTTTGTGTTGTATGGTTCCGTTGCGAGGGGAGAGGCGGATGATGAATCAGACGTGGATCTTATGATCGTGGTCTCAGAACCGATTACCAGATTTAAGCGTCATGAAATCACGGATATTGTTTTTGACGTCAACCTGCAATTTGGAACAAATTTCAGTACGTTAGTGGTGGATCAGGAATCCTGGGACACAGGAATCATATCCGTGCTCCCATTGAGAAATGAAATTATTAGGGATGGGATTCGATTATGATTACCGAAGAGAAACGCTCAGTGGTCGTTCGTTACTGGTTTGAAAAGGCAGAAGAGAGCATCACCTCTGCCCGCCGTGAATTCGAAGCAGGGTCTCTCTCCTTCGCCATGAACCGCCTCTACTATGCGGCCTTTTATGCTGTATCGGCTTTACTGATGGCCAACGAGCTTTCCTTCAATAAGCATTCGGGGGTTCGTGCTGCCTTCCATAAACAGTTCATCAAGACCGGCCTTTTTGACCAGAAATGGGGTCGGCTTTATGACCAACTCTTCGAGGATCGGCAGGAAGGAGATTATGTAGTTTTCATCTCTTTCGAACCGGCTTATGTAAAGACCCAACTTGCGCAGTGTGTTCAATTTTTGGAGCACGTCCGTCCCTTGATATGGCCTAATTCGGAATGAAGAAAGAAATAGACAATGCCTGAAGAATCAGAGAAAGACGCCCCCTGGCTGAAATGATTTTTGTATCTGTGTCATCCGTGGTCCAACTCTTTCAAATTCGTGTAATTCGTGCTATTCGTGGTTAAACTCTTTTGCAGTTGTGTGATTCGTGGTTAAAGAAATGGACAATTCGCAGATCGAAAACGCCCTTGCCCGCCTCTTCAACGAAGAAGGCCACCGGATCGTCTTCTGGAACGACCCGGATCAGGAGTTTGCCATTACCCTGTCCCTGCTGAACCTCCCCGAAGGCGTCCACATCCTCCATCTGGATCAGATCGGCGCCTTGGAGGCCAAGATCCGCATGGAACGTGACGATCCCGAAGGACGGTATCTCGTCTATTCCGCCACCGAAGAACCTGACTACGAGGTTGACTGGCTCCTGGATATCCGACTTTACAGCCGCAGCTTCCGGGCTGATCGGGCATCCATTATCCTCGACCAGTTGGAGTTGACCAACCAGCATCTCCGCGACCATATTGCTGCTCGCCGCAAGTTCTTCGACAGCAAACAGCGGCTCCAAAAGCTCAAGGAGATCGTGGATTCCAGAGACACCGACCTGGACCTGGACCGCAAGATGATCGCCATCGTCTTAAAGGCAGACCAACCCGAGTGGTTCAATATGGAGTGTACCCTCTTTCATGGGTTCACGCTCCGGGAAAATGGAGACGCTATCGACCTGGATGACCCGCCGGATACCTGGCTGGAGATGGAAAAGTTTGACCTGGACGGGCCGTTCTGGCGAATGGCCAAATCGCTCTTCGGATACAGCGAGGAGAACCCGGGCCTCAAGAACTTCCTCATCCGCCTGTTCGTCACGGATTTTGCCCATCATCTGAAAGGAAGCGTGCCGGATTCGGTCGCCCATCTCGTGTTGCCCCGAACGGGCAGGTCCAATGCTGTGGTCTGTCTGGCCCAGTGGCGGGACAGCGCCAGCAAGGGGAGCAGTTATGACCGGCTGTCCGATCTGGTGGCGGGGATCATCAAGATCGAGGACCAGCTTTATGGCTTGGAGATCGAGCCCCTGTTGGATGTCATGACATTCCAGACCGTGGAAAAGGCGATCGCACACGGTCTCAGAGATCGGGTCGCATCGGGTGCGGATGCCATTAATGTGGGTGACATCCGGGCCGTGGCGACGCACCGGCAGGCCGGCCACTGGGCCTCTCCCAATGTGGTAGGTTCGGCCCACATCCCCCGGGCGGCATTTCACGCGGTGTATGAGGCGTTGATTAATGCCGCCGAGTTCTTCGCACTGAAAAACGCATATTCTCAAGGCTTCGACTATAACGACACCCAGGAAATGTACCGCGCATACGAGCGGGAACTGTTCCGATTTGATCAACTGTACCGGCAATTCTGCGAACAGGCCGATATTGCAGAGGCGCGGATATGGGACGTGCTCAAAAACCTTAGGGAACAAGTGGAAGCCTGGTACGTAAACGGTTACACCCAGGACCTGGCGACTTGTTGGGGGAAATTTGTGGACCCAAAGGGCAGCACATCCCTCTTGTCGGCATGGAGACTGAATGATATCCCCAATCAGCAGCGTTTTTTTGAGAGACACGTGGCCTCCCGATTGAAGGAAGCGGAACGGCGGCGGAGCTTTGTCATCATCAGTGATGCCTTCCGGTATGAGGCCGCCGAAGAACTCACCCGGGAACTCAATGGCAGATACCGGTTTGAGGCTGAGCTTGGCTCGCAGCTCGGCGTTCTTCCATCCTACACGACCCTTGGTATGGCTGCCCTGCTCCCGCACAAAAAATTGGAGTATAAACCCAATGGGGACGTGCTGGTAGACGGACAGCCAATGGCCTCGCTGGAACAACGAAGCCAGATCCTTTCCGCTGTGGAAGGATTGGCCGTCAAGGCCGATGACCTTCTCGAGATGAAGAAGGACGTGGGCCGTGAATTTGTAAAAGATAAACGAGTGGTTTATATCTATCATAATGTGATCGATTCAACCGGAGATTCTGCGACCACGGAAAAGCATACCTTCGAGGCGGTGATACGGGCCATCAGGGAGGTGGCATCGATCGTGGTCTACGTTATCAATAACCTCAATGGACACCATGTGGTGATTACAGCGGATCATGGTTTTTTCTTTACAGAGTCGGCCCCTGGTGAGCCGGATAAGAGTACTCTAACGGACAAACCGCCCGGAACTGTAAAGACAAAGAAGCGATATCTTATTGGACCCAATCTCGGGGACCATGACAGCGTATGGCATGGTTCAACCGCTGTGACGGCCGGTGCCGATGGGGGCATGGAATTCTGGATTCCCAAGGGGGCCAATCGGTTTCATTTTATGGGTGGCGCCAGGTACGTCCATGGTGGGGCAATGCTTCAGGAGATCGTGGTTCCCGTCGTGACGGTACGGCACATCAAGGGTAAGGAGGTTGGGGCCACAAAGACAAAGCATGTGACGGTCCACGTGTTGGGGACCAGTCACAAGATAACCACCTCGCGCCACCGTTTTGAAATGATTCAGATGGAGCCGGTCAGCGACCGGGTAAAGCCGATTACCCTGAAAGTGGCCGTATACGAGGGGAATGACCCGGTCACCGACATCGAAGCAGTGACCTTTGAGAGTTCCTCCGACAAAATCGAAGAGAGGAAAAAGTCGATCACCCTTGTTCTTCAGGACCGGCAGTATGACAAGAAAACGCAATACCGGCTTGTGCTGCGAGATGCGGAAACAGGGGTGGAGCAGGAGAGTATGGACATTATAATTGATAGGGCATTTACCGATGACTTCTGAAAATAGACAAGACACATTAGACAAAGGCTTAGATGAGCTTCTGAACCGGCATTTTGCAGGCCGGGTCGTTCGCAAAGACCTCACTAAATTAGTTAAGGAGGGGGCGAACGTGCCGGTGTATGTCCTGGAATACCTCCTGGGACAACACTGCGCCTCAAACGATGAGGCCATCATCCAAGACGGTCTCAAAACCGTAAAACGGATCTTGGCCGAAAACTATGTGCGGCCCGATGAGGCTGAAAAGGTCAAGTCGATCATTCGAGAACGGGGTGGCCTCAAGATCATCGATAAAGCCACAGTCAAGCTCAATGAGAAGCGGGATGTGTATGAGGCCCTGCTATCCAACCTGGGTACCAGGGGAGTGGAGATCAGCACGGAAACAGTGCGGCAATACGAAAAACTATTGGCTGGGGGTATCTGGTCTATTATCACCATGGAGTATTTCTATGAAGAGGGTCAGAGAGGCTCACCCTTTCTCGTTCGGGAGTTGAAGCCGATCCAGATGCCCAATATGGATATGGAGGAGCTGTTTGAGGGCCGGCGTCACTTTACCGAAGACCAGTGGCTCGATGTCCTGATCCGCTCTACCGGGCTGGAACCGACCCAATTCGAGGATCGTGTGAAATGGCACCTTCTGGCCCGAATGCTCCCCTTAGTGGAGAACAATTACAACGTCTGCGAATTAGGACCCCGCGGGACCGGCAAAAGCCACATCTATAAAGAGATCAGCCCCAACAGCATCCTGATTTCTGGTGGCCGGACCACCGTTGCCAACCTGTTTTACAATCTTGCCAACCGGACCGTGGGGTTAGTGGGGCTGTGGGACGTGGTGGCCTTTGACGAGGTGGCCGGGATCTCCTTTAAGGACAACGACGGTGTCCAGATTATGAAGGATTATATGGCCTCGGGCTCCTTTGCGCGGGGACGCGACCTGATCAACGCCTATGCCTCCATGGTTTTTGTAGGCAACCTTAATCAGCCTGTTGATACCCTGGTTAAGACGAGCCATCTTCTGGCGCCCTTTCCAGAGGCCATGATCGATTCAGCCTTTTTCGACCGTTTCCACGCTTACATACCCGGTTGGGAAATCCCTAAAATGCGTCCCGAATATATCACAAACCAGTATGGTCTTATCGTGGATTATCTGGCTGAGTTCTTCCGTGAGATGCGAAAGCGGAATTTTGCAGATGCCATCAACCGGTATTTCAAGTTAGGTCGTGATCTCAACCAGCGGGATACCATTGCCGTGAAACACACGGTCTCGGGCCTTTTAAAGCTGCTCTATCCCCATGAAGATTATGACAGAGATGCAGTCCAGCGCTGCCTCGAATATGCCCTGGAAACCCGCCGCCGCGTCAAGGAGCAACTCAAGAAAATCGGCGGCATGGAGTTCTATGATGTGCATTTCTCCTACATCGATCAGGAGAACATGGAAGAGAAATTCATCAGCGTACCGGAACAGGGCGGTGGTTCCCTGATCCCCCAAGGCCCGCTCAATCCCGGTGTTTTGCATACTGTGGCCACGGGTAACAGCGGACACTTGGGACTTTATCGCTTAGAGACCCAGGTCACACCAGGCACCGGATCTCTGACCCTTTCTGGCTTTGGGTCCGTTACTGCTGCAAAGGAGGCCGTAAAGGTCGGTTTCGACTATTTCAAAGCCAATGCCACCGGGGTCAGCGCGTCGGTTAAAGCCGGAGATCATAACTACCACCTCCACATCGTAGAGCTTCATAACACCGGCCCCACAAAAAATATGACTCTCACGGCTTTTGTGGCCCTCTGTTCCGCCGTGCTGGCGAAACCGGTTCAATCCCAGTTGGTGGTTCTGGGCAGCATGAGCCTGGGCGGCAGCATCGTGCCGGTCCAAAACCTGGCCGAATCCCTCCAAGTGGCATTTGACGCCGGAGCAAAACGAATCTTGCTGCCCATGGCCAGTGTGGGCGATATCCCCAGCATCCCCGGTGAATTGTTTGCAAAATTTCAGACCGGCTTCTATGCCGATCCGGAGGATGCGGTGTTTAAGGCCTTGGGGGTGGAGTGATAGGGGTGCCTTATGGACCGGGACGACGAATATGACAATGGATATAACGATAAGGATTTTGCGTCATTTCGAGACAATTCCATACCTGCTAAGGGAAGTACTGAAGGAGGATTCGATCCGAGGGACATCACCAACCCGGCCAGTGCCTACTTTTTCCTGAGCGATGATGCCCAAGATGAGATCAGTGGAAAAAAAAGGAAGAACATGAAGTGCGGGTCGTGCAGCCACAGATTTATGGGCAAGATCTATGACAGCTGCCCCGAGTGTTTCAGCCCGGATACCGAAGAAGTGGTTGATGAAAAATACGGTGGGCATTGGTGACAAACCGATGTATTAGAACTGGGGGCATCCAGATGGTATCTGAAAACTACATCCGGTTGACATACCTTGACAATCTGCCCACCTTCGGGAATGTTGATATACCCTGACAGTACCTCAAATAATCCATGTCAGCAAAAAGCTGAGATAAGCCTTACATAAATGGGCTGTAGTCGTGGATAAGTCGGACCTTTCGAATACCCCAGTTGACTGAATA
>JAOZQV010000139.1 GCA_029932035.1 Deltaproteobacteria bacterium
TTTTTTATGGTGAAGAAGCTTCTACCAACCCTCTTTTTGGCGATTTGTTTGATCCTGATCCTCCTCGGTCTCCCTGTAACGGGAAACGCCATCCAGAACCGTCATCTCAGGGTGAATCGGGTTGTTTCTATCAGACATGACAATGCCCTGACATGATTGCCTTTTCATCCAAAACCCGGGCCAGTGCCGCTGGGATCTGCTCAACAATATCCATGACCTGCGTAGCGGGGGTGGGCCTTGCATAGTGGCCTGCCAACCGGTTGACCCGTGCAGCAAGGATAGCGGCCTCTCTGACTTCAATGCCTGTGCTAATCAAGGCCGCGACAATGCCGGTCACCGTATCCCCGGTGCCGCCAATAGCTTCCATGGCCTCTTCCACTGGCAGATCAATCGTGGTATGGACCCCCTGCCGGTCGGCTACGTAATCGGGCTGCCCTTTCACAAGCAGACAGGCTGCAGCGTTTTCGTGCTGGTAAGCCCGTTCAATCAGTGCAGGCGCCCTCATTTCCTCGTGTAGGATAAATCCCCTCGTGTAAAAGGGATGCGGGGCCTCTTCGTCCGCTAAGAAGGCCAATTCCCCCACGTCGGGGGTGAAAAGATCATATTCTGATGCCTGCCCACTCATCTTGGCAGCATACATGAAACCGGCATCCGCAATCAGCACGGGCCGATGCGCCATCTCTTCCACTGCAAACAGGACACGGTTGTGCCAGTCCACGTCGGGCTGAAGATAGTGAAAGGCAATGGCGTTGATATCCCCTTCTACTGCGTTCTCACTCAAATGGGCATACAAACGCCGACTGCCATCCCCCAGTCCGATATCGCCCACAAGATATCCAACAGACGGAGGCTGGCCCATAACCTCACCAACCTTGATGGCAGCGGCGAGAAGGGCAGGGGTTCCCCGATTTACCGGGGCACAGTTTCCCTGGATCGAAATGAAATCATCCTGGAGAACAACCTTCCCGGTTATCAGCGGGAAGTCCTGATCAGGAACGGTGCCAACCACAGCTAACATTGACGTCTCATCTCCTCGTATGCTAATTGAAGGGCATAACCGCAGAGGGTATGGCCGATCTCCTCGGGCGCCGGAGCGTCCGTCAGAGGTTTTCCCACCATTTCCAGGGCTAAATAGGGCACATCCGGGCACCCCCCGCCGGAGATATTTACTATGGCCTGGGTCTCTTTATCAACGGTCAATTTCATATTCGCGGCACGGACCATGAAATATTGCCCATAGTCCTTTGTCTGAAAGATATCAACCGGCCGGAGCAGCGGGCTGGTGACAGGGACTACCTGCAGGGGTTCTGCTCCCGCTGCCTCAAGGGTTCTGAGGATATTCAGCTCTTCAATGAGGGGAAACTCTATAACCAGATCGCACCCGGTCCGGATTTCGGGCGGCGGCCCCATGACCCGGATTTTCCATCCCTCTCCCTTGAGAACCGTCTCGGCCCGTATCACTTCACTGGTATTTTCGAACACCAAAATGCCGCGATCCGGCGCCTTGGTCTTGGAAGAACCCTTAGATTTCTTTCCCTTGAAAAAGGTCAAAATAGACAACGTCAACTCCTGATAATGGTGATTCGGTATCCTTCGCCCTCTTCCCTTACGCTTTTAACCTCCCACCCTTTGCTCTCAGCGGCCCGGCTCACGTTTTCCTTGGAGGTATGCGTATCTACCAATATTTCGATCTCCCCCTGTGACGCCTTTTTGATCTCGTCCATGGTCATCAGGACAGGCTGAGGGCAACTGAGTCCTTGTGCATCGACAATTGTGCTCATCTTAGTCACTCCTTTGTTTTCTGACAGGATTAACAGGATTGAGGTGATTTTTTTATCCTGTCAAATATTTTACTTCCGTTGAACGATCACTTTATTAGGCGATCTTTTTTCTCATTGTAAAACCTATAAACAGACAAACCAGAAGCCCGATGATTGTTGCGGCGATACCATGAGGCCCGACCCCTGTTGGCGAACTGGCCAGAGCGAAGTTGTGCGCGAACCCAGCGCCGACAATCATACCTAAAACGAACACCGCGGCATCGCCGTCACCCTCGCCTGCCAGAAAAAGCTGCCGACCCGGACACCCCCCTGCCAATGCAAAGGCCAGCCCAGCTAAAACCATCCCAAGAAAGTTCCACACCTCCATGGTATTGGCCACCGGCTGGTTGACGAATCCGGGATGGAATTGCCCCACGATCAGGTTTGTGAAAAAGGCAACAACCACAAGACTCAGGAGGCCCCAGAATAGATGGGCCTGACGAAACAGGATCAGATCTCTGAAGGCCCCCATTGTGCAGAAGCGGCTCCGCTGGGCAACAAAACCCACGGCAAGGCCCACTAAGAGTGAAATAAGTAAGGGTGCATGCATGGCCCCCGGTCCTTTCAGACTGTAAAAAAGAATCCCGCTTTTGGGCTCTCCATTAATCTGGGGGAATATGAGCATCAGGACGAGGAAGCCCAACATGGTCAACGGCAACAGCCATCCCACCGAGGTGTGGGTCTTCTCGCTACGTCCCAAGTTGTACCCACTCTTGAGAAAAAGAGTGCCAATCCAGATGCCGAAAATCAGGCCGGCTATACCGAAAAGGGCGTTTCCATCACCGCCCGCAAGACGCAGGAGGGCCCGCCATGGGCATCCCAAAAAGACCAGGGCACCGATCATGGCAAAGGCGCCTAAAACAAACCTCACAATCGGCGCGGAACCCGTCCTGGCCCGGAATTCCTTGAAGAGAAGGGCTGCAATCAGCGAGCCTAAAACAAATCCGATGATCTCGGGCCGCATGTACTGGACCACGGCAGCGCGCTGAAGTCCGACTGCCCCTGCAATATCCCTTTCAAAGCACGCAACACATATCCCCATATTTCCAGGGTTGCCCCATTTCTGTAACAGGGGTGCAAGTACTCCAATAAAGGCTCCTACCCCGATGATTCCCCAGCGGCTTGCAAAAAAGTTCTTGAGTTGTCCCATCCTGCGCCTCCTTGTCATAATTTTAAGAATTCCAATAGATTGAACAACAGAGATCAGGCTTCATCTCAGAGGGTTCATCTTTCTGCCGGCACAGAGATTAAATAGATAAAACCTATATGTCAAACTGGAAATAGCGATAAATTGGGGCAAAATGATCGGAATTCTCTATGGATGAAAGGGCAATATCCTGCCGGTCGTTTATCTCGACCTTGATCACCTTTCCCCATCTCTTGGAGAATTCTCGGGCCCAAGCACAAAAAAATTCGGCAAAGGTCAAAAAAAAGCTTGACAGGGTCCTTTTGGAATGATAATTAGCCTACCAAAACATTATTTCTACTTTCTAACGAAAACGTACGCCATGGAAAACAGCACCTTGAAAAAAGATTCTCACAAACCCCTGACACCGGCCATGGAGAACTATTTAGAGGCTATCTTTAATCTGGGTAAGGAAAAAAGGGTGGTCCGGGTCAAGGATATTGCCAAGAGACTCGGGGTTAAGATGCCTACGGTGACCAATATGCTCAAGACCCTCAGTGGGAGGGGCCTGATTGAATATGAAAAATATGAGTATTTGGAGCTTACGAAAAATGGGGCTGATGTTGGTGAAGAAATCAACAGGAGACATCATGTCTTGCGGAGTTTTCTTACGGATATCCTCGGTATAGACCTTGTGAGGGCCGATGAAGAGGCCTGCAAAATGGAACATGCGGTTGGCGCCCCCACAATGGACAGGTTTGTAGTGTTTATGGAATTTATCCAGTCCTGCCCGAGGACCGGGGAAAACTGGCTTGAGCGCTTTGAAGAGTTTAGGATTCATGGCAAAGACAGGGAAAAATGTATGGAGCATATGAAAGAGTTTGCCAATGGCTTTGGCATCAGGATTAAGGATATAGAGACACAGGAGGGGAACCAGGATGGTGCTTAGCATGGTTGACCAGGGAGAGGAAGTGACCCTTGCCCACATAATCGGGGGGAGGGGCATGAAGTCGAAACTTTACAGTATGGGGCTTGTACCGGGTGCGGCGTTTACCGTCTTGAGCCGGAACGGGGCGGGGCCAGTTATGCTCAGGGTGAAAGACTCCAGGCTGGCAATTGGTCGGGGGATGGCTCAAAAGATAATCGTAGAGTGATTTTTTTTGACTGTAGGGTTAGCCTTATCTAATTAATATAGAAGGTAATAACAAATGGAGATTGCAAATAAAAAGGATCTGATTACGGCTATTGACAGAAGCGCTGAAGAGCTGCATCAGCGTGTTGATATGCATCGCTATCTTATGACAACCATTTTGGAGCAGAGGGTAGGTGACGGGACATTGAAAAGGCTCTCTCTGTCATCCTATTCCCCTGTTGAAACTAAGTTAAGGGAGGCTCTTGGTGAGGCTATAGAGGTGCTGGAACAGACGAGAAAGGCCTTTAAGTCAAAAAGGCTGAAGGCACTACGTAAGAGGCTCACACACGTATTGGTGGATTCACTATAGGGCCTTGGGCTTCTGCTCGAAGGCATCTTCAGTGTTGTCAAAATTTCAAAGATGGACAAGAGACAGGGTAAGAGCTTCATGAAAAACACCGAGCAGGATGAAACACAAAATGAAAAAATGTGAAAAAGGACTTGGCAATGTAACGAAAAGTGAAAAAGAGGCTCTTAATATAGATAGGGGCTAAAGAAAAGACCGTTAAAGAATCCTACCGCACTCAAAAGGCGTGAAGCGAGAGAATGCTCAAATGACTAAGAAAGAGGTGCAAATATTTATAAAGCAGCGATTTAACATGGATTTATGTGATTTCATAAAGAGCAGGGTGTACGATGAAAAGCTTTACGATTATGAAATATCGCAGCTCTTACACGTCAGCAAAGGATTGGTTTCAAGCCTGAGGAAGCTCTGTGGAACGAAAAAGGCGAATGCGTTTACAAGACGATTCGAGCGTATTTATGGCACGGGGGCCGTGGGCAGGTTTAAAAGGCTGATTGAAGATGAGGATAATTCTTTATCTGATGTGGGCAGGGCCTTTCGATTTTCCAGAGAGTATGCCCGCCAGGTATACGAGAAGATCTACGGATATCCCTACGCGAGGATACATAGGAAAAAACTGGAGGCAAGGAAGAAAAAGCAACTGATAGTGAGGAAACAGGATTCCCAACAGACAAAGGCTGTCGATAGGTTTATCAACAGACTGAGATCGATGGGTATTATGGGTGATATTTCTCCGGAAACCCCTAAACATGTGGTCTTGGAAAATGGCTATAAACTGATCCTCAAATTCAGCTTGAAGTCAACGAAGCTGGGGAAAAAACAATATTACAAGATCAACTATGCGAAATCGCCCTATATGGATTGTGATTTTTTTGTGTGCCTTTGCGGTGATAGTGAGGGGGGGACACATTACATTATCCCTCGAGACACCATGCCCAAATCCACCTTATCCCTTTCACCTCAGGCAAAACTTGGCGAAAGCAAATACGCACCGTTCAAGGAGGCATGGCATCTACTCGGTGCTGTTCAAAAGGCCAATGCTTAAAAAAAAGAAAAAAAGGGGAGAAAATTTTTTATCCTTTTTGTTAGATATGCCTAAGTAAATTAGGACGCTGTAAATTAGGAATGTCTTACGGCCCACGGCCTCTATTAGAGAGCGCGGGGGAAGTGAAGGCGTAACTTGGAGGAAAGTCCAGGTTGCGCCTTTTTTGTTTTTTGGGGTGTACGAAAAGATCAACATCAAGGAGGGATTATGTCTTTATCATTACAGGATCTGGAAGTGAATTCCAGAGGAAAGGTGGCAGGATATGCTGAAGGCGCAAAGGCATACAAGAACAAGCTTCTTGCCATGGGCCTCACAAGGGGGGCCGAATTTACAGTAACCCGTGTAGCGCCTCTCGGCGATCCGGTTGAGATTAACGTGAGGGGTTTCAATCTGACCCTCAGAAAAAAAGAGGCTAACATACTCTTGGTAGAAAGGGGCTGAAAATGAGCGAAATAACTATTGGTCTGGTAGGAAATCCGAACTGTGGCAAGACCACCGTGTTTAACGCCCTGACAGGCGCCAAACAGAGGGTCGGCAACTGGCCGGGTGTCACGGTGGAGAGAAAAACCGGGGACTATAGGCAAGGTAGTCAGGAGATTGAGGTAGTGGATCTTCCTGGTATCTATTCCCTAACCGCCTCATCCTTAGATGAAAAGATCAGCCGGGATTATGTGATTTCCGGGGAACCGGATCTGATCGTGAATATTGTTGATGCATCCAATATTGAGCGGAACCTGTACCTTACCGTTCAGCTTCTTGAGATGAAGGTTCCCATGGTGGTTGCATTGAACATGATGGATATTGTGAAGCAGAGGCATATAAAAATTAGGATTGAGAGCTTAGAAGAACTCTTGGGCTGCCCGGTTGTTCCCATTATAGCCAACAAGGACAAAGGGATTGATGACCTGAAAATCACCATCAGCAAGGCAGCCGCAGCAAAAGAGGTCTCATCTGCGATTATTGAATACCCCGGCGACATGGAAAAGGCCATTGAGGGCCTGATTCCAATTGTGGAGGAAGACGCTGTCAGGGAGAAGATTGATCCAAGATGGCTCACAGTAAAGCTTTTAGAAGATGATGAAATGGCGGTCGGCATTGTGGGGACGAAGGTAGGGTCTGTGTTGGCTGAGGCCAGGAAAAGGGTAGAGGCCAATCTCGGTAACGAAGCAGACATCCTGGTGGCCGACGGCAGATACGGGTTTATCAATGGAATATACAGAGAGGCCGTGCAGAGGACGCTTGAGGTGAGACGGACTGTTTCAGATGCAATCGACACTCTGCTGCTGAACCGTGTCTTTGGCATCCCCTTCTTTCTCCTGGCCATGTACTTCACCTTCATGATTACGATAAATGTCGGCGGATGTTTTATCGATTTTTTTGATATTTTTTTCGGGACCGTCTTTGTTGACGGGTTTGGAGGGCTTTTGGGGTCCCTCCATTTTCCGGACTGGCTTATCACGCTTTTGGCAGGAGGCATCGGCGGGGGTATTCAGACCATGGCCACATTTATCCCCCCTATCGGGTTCATGTTTCTCTGTCTTTCCATCCTTGAAGACTCAGGTTATATGGCCAGGGCGGCCTTTGTCATGGACCGGTTTATGCGCTACATCGGGCTTCCGGGTAAATCCTTTATCCCCATGTTAGTGGGTTTCGGGTGTAATGTCCCCGCCATCATGGCAACCAGAACCCTTGAAAATGAAAGGGACCGGACCCTCACCATTATGATGAATCCCTTCATGTCCTGCGGGGCAAGGCTCCCGGTGTACGCCCTTTTTGCGGCGGCGTTTTTCCCTCGCTCGGGCAGCACTCTGGTCTTTGGGCTTTATCTCACAGGCATCGCTTTGGCAATAATGACAGGCTTTATTCTTAAGAGCACCGTACTCAAGGGGGAGGCATCACACTTCATTATGGAGCTCCCTCCATACCATATCCCCACTGTCAGGGGTGTGTTTATCCATACCTATGACCGGCTGAAGCAATTCATGTTTCGCGCGGGCAGGATCCTTTTGCCCATCTTCATCATCCTGGCCTTCCTGAACTCTATGGGTACGGACGGTTCTTTTGGCCACGAAGACAGTAATACATCCGTATTGAGCGCGGCCGGACGGGCTATCACACCTATTTTCCAGCCCATGGGACTGACACAGGAGAACTGGCCTGCCACCGTGGGTATCTTCACGGGGATCTTTGCCAAGGAGGCCGTGGTGGGGACCTTAAATGCCCTCTACAGCACCATGGGTGAGCCGGAAGAAGGAGAGGAAGAAGGTTTCAGCTTCTGGGGAGGTCTTGGAGAGGCCTTCGCCTCCATTCCCGCTGCGCTCTCCGAGCTGGGAGGAACACTTACAGATCCCTTAGGTATCGGTATTGACGATGATCTCACGAATCTGGATGCGGTTGCAGAAGACCAGGATGTTTCTAAGTCCACCTTTGGGGCCATGGTTAAAGGCTTTGACGGCAGGATCGGCGCCATCGCCTATTTGCTCTTCGTCTTGATCTACTACCCCTGTTTGGCCGCCATTGCCGCCATCTACAGGGAGACGAATCTCAAGTGGACCATATTTGCCGGCACCTATCTGACCCTTCTTGCCTGGGCAGTGGCCACGCTATTCTACCAGTTGGGCACCTTTGGCAGGCATCCGGGGGGATCCCTGATGTGGGTTGTTATTCTATTTGCTGCGTTTGGCGCTTTTATTTACGGACTGAGAAGGGCAGGCGGGGAGGCTTCCGGAGAGAGCCCGGCAAACGTTGTCTTTCAGCACGCATGATTCTCGCAAGGAAAGGAGTGTTTTTCATGATCCTAACCCAGATAAAGAACTTCTTCTCACACCAGCGGATGGCTTCACTTACCGACCTGTCAATACATTTTGGCGTGGAGCCTGATGCCTTGAGGGGAATCCTGGATCAGTGGATTCGAAAAGGAAAACTGCGCAAGTTGCCCCAGGGAAAGCCATGTAAGGGATGCTGCGAGGCGTGCAATTCAGATAGTACGGAGATTTACGAGTGGATTGTGTGAGTGAGTAGAATGCATAGCGTTGCTTCGGTCTCGAGGTGCCTTTGATTTTTGGAAGAGACCAGAGTCAGACGAAATTTATACAAACAGTTTTTTTTATGGAGGAAAGAGATTATGAGAGTAATGAAGAAGTTGAAGTTGGGATTTTTATTAGGAATCTTAGGGGTCTTTTTACTGACAGGCAATGGGTTCGGATACGAGATCAACGATAAATTCTCCATCGGGGGCATCATCGCCGGGATAGGTCAATATCAGAGTGTCAGCGATGCCCCGGACTTTGAGAATGAGGTGAGAGGTCTTATCCTCTTTGAACCCGAGATCAGTTTCACCCCCACCGACAATGACGAGCTCTTTGTCAAGTTCGGATTTGGGGCGGGAAATGGTTTAGATGGAGAAGGCCGGTCTCCCTTTATGATTGCCCCGTGGGGTGGAAATGTGCAGGATGACTATAAAGACATCAACGGCAGAAACCGCGACTATCTGCTCACGGCCTGGTACAAACACACCTTCAGCTTCAGCGAGGACCATACCCTGG
>JAOZQV010000140.1 GCA_029932035.1 Deltaproteobacteria bacterium
CCGCCCCAGAATGTCTGCAGTATCGCCATCGTTGGTAGAGATTAGACAGTTACCAATTGAGTTTGGTGCAAAAAGCACATTACTCACGCAAAGCCGCAAAGACGCAAAGAAAACCTACAGTCTATTGGCAACAAACCAGGTCCCAACTTTCTGTGAATGTGATAGCCCGTATCGACAACGATCTTCGCAATTTCGTTTTCAGTCATAGTTTTTTTCTTTGCGTCTTTGCGGCTTTGCGTGAGATCTTTTCTGTTCCGGTCTATCTGGGTTAGGGGCTAAGGGAGGAAATATGGAGTTTAAAAGGCTGTTCGAGCCGATTACTATCAATAACCTGGTAATTAAGAACAGAACGGTGATGCCTTCCATGGGCCTCGCTTACAGCACTGACTACTCCTTTAATGATCGTTATAGGGATTTTTACAGGGAGAGGGCTAAGGGAGGCGTAGGTCTTTTGACCATCGGTCCGGTTGCCATCGACAGGGTGGGAAGCGCGCCTTTTATGTCCGGGCTTTTTGATGATAGTTATGTGGAGCCATTGAGACTGTTTCTTGATGAACTGCACCGGGAAACAGATGTCAAGGTTGCAACCCAGCTCCTCCATATGGGGCGGTACACCTTTTCTTTCTTGACAGGAATGACCCCGATTGCACCTTCCCCTATCCCGAGCAGACTTACCCATGAAACCCCGAGAGAGATGACAGATGAGGATATTGAAGGGGTAAAGGAGGCCTATGCCCAGGCAGCGAGACGGGCTAAGGAGGCGGGTTTCGACTTTGTGGAGGTCTTGGCATGCACCGGCTATCTTATTAGCGAATTTCTCTCCCCTGTTACCAACCAGCGCACTGACGCTTACGGAGGTTCCATAGAGAACAGGATGCGCTTCGGACTTGAGGTCATAAGGAAGGTGAGGGAAACCATTGGGAGGAAACTGGCCCTTGGTATCCGGATTGCCGGGAATGATTTTATGGAAGGAGGAAATACAAATAGGGAATCAGCGCTCTTTGCCGCAGAGGCTGAAAAGGCGGGGGTTGATGCCATCAACGTGACCGGCGGGTGGCACGAAACCAAGATACCGCAGCTTACGTCCAATGTGCCTCCAGGGGGCTTTTTATACCTCTCCCGCGGCATCAAAGAGAAGGTGAGTGTCCCTGTCTTTGCCTCCAACCGTCTTGGCGACCCCTATGTTGCCGAGCGGGCGCTCCGGTCCGGGGCGTGTGACATGATATGCTGGGGAAGGCCCCTTATCGCAGATCCGGAACTCCCCAATAAGGTGAAGGAGGGGAGATTAAACCAAATCATCCCCTGCATTGCCTGTAATCAGGGCTGTTTTGACTCTATTTTCGCGGGCATACCGGTGACCTGCATCCTTAACCCGAGGGCAGGGAATGAAGGTTTTTTCAAGTTGGGGCAGGGGGAGAAGTCTAAGAAAATCATGGTGGCGGGAGGAGGTCCCGCAGGAATGGAGTTCGCCCTCACCGCAGCAGAGAGAGGTCATGACGTAACCCTTTATGAAAGGGAAGGTCAGCTTGGAGGCCAGGTAAACCTGGCAAAGACACCACCGGGAAAGGCGGAATTTCATAGACTGATTGAGAGTATGAAAGGAAGGATGGAACATGGGGATGTAAGGGTCAATCTGAACACCCCTCTCACCCCGGAGATGGTAAGGGAAGAGAGCCCGGATCTTCTATTAATCGCCTCGGGGGCCAGACCGATCAGTATTGATGTGCCGGGAGTTGACAAACCTCACGTGGTGGAGGCCTGGGATGTCCTTGCCGAGAAAGTATGGAATATGGGAGAGGATGTTATCGTAGTGGGGGGGAGCGCCACCGGGTGTGAAACCGCCCTTTTTGTGGCCGAAATGGCGGCCCCGGACCCGGACACATTCACCTTTCTGATGTATCATGGAGCCGAGAATCGTGACTTTGCCGCTGAACTTCTTCATGCTCCGGGAAGGAGGGTAACGGTCATAGATATGCTCCCCCGCTTTGCAGACAATGTCGGGCGCACCGCTCGCTGGTCCCTCATCGAAAGCTTGAGACTCATGGGCGTTAATCTGCGTCCCAATACCCTGCTCCAGGAGATCAGGGATGATTCAATCCTGGTAAAAACCGATAAGGGGGAGGAGTCTATCCCTGCCGATACGGTTATTATGGCTGTCGGTGTCTCGTCTGTTAACGATTTTGCCGAGAATCTGGAGGAGATCGGTTGCCATGTAATCACCATAGGAGATGCAAAGGAGCCGAGGAAAATTACAGAGGCCGTGAGAGAGGGATTTGAGGAGGCCTTGAAGATTTAAGAGAATCTGGAGGAGAAATTTGATCCCGCGCAGCGCGGGATTGAAATTGGGAAAAACAGTAGCATGCAAAACCCTTATCTAATTTCAAATTTCCAGTTTCGGCATCCGGTTTTCAATTCGATAATACACCCCATTTCGGAAAAAAGTGTAAGGTTGAGAATGAAGGATGCCTTTATTTGCTTGATTTTTGTCAAAAACATGTTAATGTAAAAAATTAGTAGGTGTCCGTCTTTATTTGGCGGGCTGGTTTAGTTCTGAAGGGAAGATCCATTTGTAAAAGTGGCAACCCGAAGTTTGGAACTATGAGAATTTTTTGAAAGGAGGGTGTCACTATGGCGAGTGGAACTGTAAAGTGGTTTAATAACAGTAAAGGTTATGGTTTTATTGAGCAGGAAGATGGTCCCGATGTATTTGTTCATCATACTGGGATCAATGGAAGCGGTTTCAAGTCTCTTGAAGAAGGCGACCGAGTCACCTTTGATATAGAGGAAGGAGAAAAAGGCCCTGCTGCAGTGAATGTAACTGCGGCTTAGGTTGTGCCCATCCATAAATGGCTATTTTCCGCAATCTCTGCGTCAGATTCGAATTTTAATCCTCGAAATACTTCAATGTATTCCTGCGGTTAAAATCCTCATCTTTCTTGACCTTGCGAAAACTATCTCATTTCTGGATAGACACTATGTTGATACTCCCGGGTTTAACAAGGGGCATTCCATTTTGAATATATATGGAATGCCCCTTTTGTTTTTCCCTTAGTTCGACTGGCGCAACCTTGGTGGAAGAACGGACACCTTCCGTAACCCCTCTTTCAACGATATGGCTTCTTCGGGGCAGAAGCGAGCGCAAATGCCGCAACCGAAACAGGATTTTTCATCCCGTTCAGCCGTTCCGTTGTCGTTCAGTTCAATGGCGTCCGTGGGACACCGTTCCACACAGACGCCGCACCCAGAACAGACATCCTGGTCAATCACGGAGAGGTAGTAGGTGGAATTAATCAGAGGGAATGCGCCATCCCGCCAGAGATTCAACGTGTCGCAGCAGTCCTTACAGCAATTGCAAATGCTTGTTTCAGGCCGTGATACGTTTGATCCGGGATGAAAGGCTTTGTGAACAAGACCTGCCTCTTCAGCTTCCATCATTATTTCACGGGCTTCTTCCTTAGTGACCATACGGGTAAAACCCTGGGCCGCAGTATGACGAGCCGATTTGCCAAAGGTGAAGCAGTTCATTACGGGTGCATTAATTGCGCAGGAGTGGCCGAGGACCTTTCTCCGCTGTCTGCAAAAACAGTAGCCTACCGCAATCTCATCGAACTTATCGATGATATTATCCACTGACTGGCTTGGCAGGATAAACTCATCGGGGACCTCAACGGTCTTATCAAGGGGGATTATCCTGATAGTCTTTCCATCTTCCGTGACCCGTGCAGGGACGGTTCGGTCAGTGGGAGGGGCGGATTTGAGCATCGGCATGAGATTGTCATAATTTGCCTGGACCTGATCTCTGACCTCGTCTAAGAGTTTTTGAAACAACTCGGCGAGCTGTTTTTCTTCATCATCACCCTTTAGCTCCTCCATGAATTTATACTCCATCAAACCAACAAGCATAAGCGGGAGCAAACGGTAGACCATAATCCCGGCAGAGTTGGGCTGGTTAAAAATCAGCCCCTTTTTCGCAAGGCTCGTCGCGAGCCGGTCGATCTCCTCTGCAGAGAATTCGCAAGATGAGCCCAATTCCTCTAAGGTCTGGGAAGCTTTCTGATTGAACGCGCAGATGAAATCCAGTTCATCGGCGTTGTCTCCGACAGCGTGTTTAATAATCGAGATCGTTGTATCATTGACCGGAAAGGGGAACATCCCCTGCCTGCAGACAGCTCCCGTGGCTGATTTGTATTTTTCCTCTAATGAAATATCTGTCATAATCAAACAACCTCCTTTTTGACACTAAGCTATATAGTACTCTCCATCTTTTACCACCACACCTTCTTTCATAAGCTTTTCCAGGTGTTTTTTCATGTGACCCCGTTCACCAAGCTCAAAAAACATCTTCGGTTCCCTTGGCCTGCCATAGATTATACACGCTGCCACAATTTGTTCTAAGGTTCGGGCGGTCTTCAACAGATCCTTGAGTTTTTCCTCTCTCTCAGCGATAACCGCTAAATATTGATCCCATCTGGTCCCGGGCTCCTCCTCAAATATGCCGGCCTCGTGGGATGCAACCCATACCTTGGCCGGGATTTTTCTCAAACGCTCTACGGAGTCTATGGTTTTGTAGATGCTCGAATTGAGATCACCATACCATGGGCCGAACCTCGTAAGATCGTAGTCGCCTAAGAGCAATACTCCGGGACCTGGGAAAAAGAAGGAAAGGTGGCCGGGTGTATGACCCGGCGTACCTATAATTTCAACCGTCCCTGTTTTTAGATGAATGATATCCCCACTCCTCAAAAACTGTTTTGGCCTGCGTGGCTTGAAATGGAAATCTTTAATAAATATGGGAGTCCAGTACTCGCGTTCATCCTCATTATCCATTCCATAGGAATCCATAAAGACTTCGAGATTCGAGAGGGGTGGTGCGTCTTGTTTTGAAACCAATAGAGGGATGTCATCAAATAGATCTAAATGCATGAAATGATCTTCGTGCCAGTGGGTGAGCCAGACTGCTTTGACCCCGGGATCTTCCCTGAGTTGAATGAGTCGCTTCCTATCCGAAGCGGGATCAATCAATATCTTATCGCCCTCTATATAAATGGAATGGCAATTGGGATATCTCCCACCATTTTCACCCGGAATGAACAGCGCCGGACCATAATGTGTCTCTTTCATGATTTACGGTATCTCGTTGTACTGTTTATTTATTTACACCCATCTGATCAGATCTGCGTCCCATTTAACGTAAATCCTAAATTCCGCTATTTCTGCCTTGATATCATTTCTGAGGCCAATCTGTGTCCCAGCATGGCGGCTTTTTTAAAATCCGCTTTTGCCTCTGTTTTCATTCCTTTGAATAGATGAACTACTCCCCTGTTATAAAAAAGGTCGCTGTCCTTGGGGCTCAATTTTAAAGCGCCGTTATAATCTCTTAGGGCGAGATCGCTCTTGCCCAACTGATAATTGGCGTTTCCCCTGTTGCAATAGGCGTCAACAGCGCGTGAGTCCAGTTCTATGGCTTTATCAAAATCCTTGATGGCCAAGGCGTATTTCTTCATCCTCACAAAAACCAGACCCCGGTTATAGTAGGCATCGCTGACACGATTGTTGATGTCAATCGATTTGGTAAAGTCTTTTTTGGCCTTATCCAGGTCCCCTTTTTGTTCATATAAACAGCCGCGGCTATAATAGAGGTCTGCGTTTTGTCTGTCCTGCCTGATAAGTTCGTCAAATTCTCTTATCTCTCTATCATAGTCCTTGGACTCTAAAAACGGATTCTCAGCTGGAGAAAGTGGGGCTGGTACATGGGGTTTCTTGGTTGTGGGCTTTTTGGGTGAGTGCTTCTTGACGAGTTTGGGGGCAAGGGCTTCTTTGGGGGGTACCCCTCCGGGAAGAGCTTTTTTGTCGGGTTTCGGGGTAATTGCATGGGAAGGTTTTTTTATTGGCACCCTTATACCCTCTGGCATTCTCAGATCTTTTGACTTCATTTCAATAAATTGAGTAAGGTTGCCTATTTCCGGCATATGCATTTTATACCGGTCTCTGAGAAATAGACCGGCGGCGGCAAGAGAAAGGAGTTCTATAAGGATGATAACGGCTATTAGAAGCAAACCTGTCTTAACGGGCGGAAAGTGGTGAACACCCTCCTCATCGCCAACGGTGAGACCTCTGATCTGCCATCTGAAAAACATACAGATAAACCACGGGGCCAAGAGAATAATAATAATCAGGGCAAGCAAATCAATTGAAGGCAGGGACAAAAACTGGGCAGCAATTGGCAACAGAAGCCATACCAGCGAGGAGGCGAAGAATATTTTCATCAGGCCCCAAAAGCCAGAGCCAAAGGAGGTTTTTTCCCCTCCATATTTCATGTGCTCTTCTTTCCACGCATAGTACCTGTAGATGCCGTAGAAATAGTAGATCCCAAGGGTCAGCATCGGCAGGATCATGAGATGTACCATATAAAAAACAAAGAGACTTCCCCCCCTGCCCACGAAGTCGCTCTGTTTGCCGCCCACTAAAGTATTCCGGGCCTTCCATTTCGAGATTTTGCAGATAGCCCACGGGGAGTAGATCCCGAGAGTAATGATTGTTAAAAGGATATTCACAAGGCAAATGCCGAAGAGTTTAAGGCCGGTACCCGTAAAGATGACCTCTTTTCCGTTTATTAGAGTATGCGATGCTCTTAGCTTGAAAAGCCTGACCCAGGCCCATGGGAAGTAGATGCCCAAGGTGACCATGCTGAGCAAAAAAAGATGGATTACAAACAGACTTAGATACTCTCTGCCTGATCCATTAAATTCGCAGTTTCCCTTTGGCATTATCTTCTCCTTCTTCCGTATGCTCAAAAAAATTGGGTTGGACCTCGATCTTTTCGTGCAGCGTTATTGGCAAGGTGTTTTTTTTATTTATATATTGTAAATCTTAAACTTTGTGTCAAATTTTTGCAATATTTTAAAAGGATTTAATACGCCGAATTAATGAATTTGAATCAAACAGTTGAAAGTCAATTGAAAGTCAATTAAAATAGCGTCAAGCGTTTCTTGCCTACCTGAAAAGTAATATTTGGAATGCCAACTTGAGTAATGAACATGTGCGGTAAGTAGAAGAGGAAAAATTGCTTAGATTTCACAGCTTTATAGGATTTCTTGCCCTAATTTTGTTGGCTTGGCTTTTTTCTGAGAAACGAAGAGAGGTAAATGTCAGGACCCTCATAACAGGTATGGGGTTGCAGGTGTTGCTGGCCCTGCTGTTGCTGAAATTTCCCGGAAGCCAGGAGGTCTTCCTCTGGTTGAACAAGGGGGTTAGTGCAATAGAGGAATCCACAAGGGCGGGGACGGGATTTGTCTTTGGATACCTCGGCGGCGCAGTCCTTCCCTTTGACGAAAAAATACCCGGTTCAAGTTATATCCTGGCCTTTCGAGGTCTCCCCCTGCTTCTTGTTATCGGCGCTCTATCGGCGCTTTTTTTTTACTGGAGGATAATCCCCTGGGTGGTTAACGCTTTCTCATGGGTCTTGAGGCGAGTCATGGGTATCGGCGGGGTTGAAGGAGTGGGCGCTGCAGCCAATGTTTTTATCGGTATGGTGGAATCGCCCCTTATTGTCAGGCCATATCTCATGGAGATATCAAGGAGTGAACTCTTTACCATTATGGCATGTGGTATGGCTACCATTGCAGGCACTGTTATGGTGCTTTACGCATCAATACTACATAATGTCATCCCCGGTATTATGGGACATCTTTTAGTGGCATCCATTATCAGCGCGCCGGCAGCCATAACAGTATCTAAACTGATGATCCCCGAAACATCGGATCTATCCCTGGAGGCTGTGAAGATACCGAGAGAGGCGAGCAGTGCCATGGATGCCATCACTCGAGGCACCCTGGTCGGCATTAAACTCCTTATCAATATAATTGCCATGCTTGTTGTCTTTGTTGCGCTGGTTTACCTGCTCAACATGGTGCTGGCCTTTCTGCCGGAGCTTTTCGGCAGACCGGTTACCTTCCAGAGATTGGTGGGATACCTGATGGCTCCGGTCACCTATTTGATAGGTATACCCTGGTCAGAGGCTGTGACCGCTGGTTCACTCATGGGGACCAAGACCGTCTTGAACGAATTCTTAGCATATCTCAATTTGGCTTCATTGCCGGAGGGCGCCCTGAGCGAAAGGAGTCGTTTGATTATGATCTATGCCATGTGCGGCTTTGCCAATTTTGGTTCCCTTGGAATTATGATAGGCGGCATGGGGGCCATGGCAGGAGAGAGAAGGGGCGAAATTGTGAGCTTAGGTTTGAAATCTATTGTGGCCGGAACCATTGCCACATGCATGACAGGGGCCTTGGTGGGGTTGATTTACTAGCCAAATTGTCATCTCCATAGGGGATGACTTTTTCCGGGCAATCGCAATATAATAAAAAATTCTTTCGCAGAGAACGCAGAGAGCTTTGACGGGATACCCCCGCGTTCCGTCCCCACTCCTCGTTCCCACGCAGAGCGTGGGAACGAGATCACAGCTTCACCCTTGGGACGCCTAAGATTTGTGGCATCCTCGGTTTTTGCAACGTTGGGATAATGTCTGGGCGCAGATGCTTTACAGGTGCATCCTTGGCATCAGATAGTCTTGGGGCATTACTATTTGTACGCCCATAACCGTTTTGCCAAAATGCCTTCCAAAATGTGAAACGTCGCCGGTAATGAGGTAGTCAGCGCCGGCGGAAATAGCGGCCATTAAAACGGGAACATCTTTCTCCGGAAGATCTATGGGGCAGGATAGATCCGGATCTGTTTCCGTGACGACTTCAACGTCGGACAGAAATGAATCAAGCCTTTTCAATCGTTCTCGCCGGTCGAGATTCCCTTTTGCCTCTTCAATTACATATTGAGACGCAAGGAGTGAGCACACCCCTTTCCTGGAAAGCTCCCATAAACGGCTCAAACCGACGCTTCCGTAAGCAACTGAAAACAGAATGTTTGCATCAAGAAAGAGAGCTTCTCTTTTCATGAGCCGTCAGGCTTCTTATGGGGGATTTTTTA
>JAOZQV010000141.1:0-7090 GCA_029932035.1 Deltaproteobacteria bacterium
TTGCGGATCTGTTCGCACACTGCTCCACACGATCCTGTTTGAGGAGCATTCACCATTATATGGGAGGATCGATCAAAAAATCCATCTGGAACCTCTTGGGTTTTATGTGCTTAGGGATCTCTTTGTTGACCATGCAATTCATAAACCGGAACAGTGGCTCCGGCTCTTCAGCATGTTCGGCACAAACCCCCGTTTTTATGAAATTCTCATACAATTTGATCTCCTTAAGGCAACCACGGAAGAAATACTTGAGAAAAGCTGGCTTGGTCTTATCGGTCTGTTCAGCGATGAATTGAACAAGATGTTGCTGCCGGAATTGAAAAAATTATCCCATGTCTATACCGGGATTCTATCAGCCATGGCAAAATTTATTCAGGATGCAAATGAAATCGCCAATCAGGCAGGTATCAATACCACATCTCTCGGGAACTACCTTCCTTTTTTGATCGAGGATTTGGATCTTGTGTATAAAGAGATACCAGTGACCGAAAAACCAAATTCGAAAAATTCACGCTATGTCATTAAGGACCCTTTTATCTATTTCTGGTACCGCTATATAGAGAGGAACAAGGCGCTTTTGGAGTTGGGGCAGACCGGGAGAGTTGTCCGAAACATAATGGAAGACCTGCCCAACCTGGAAGGGAGAGTCCTGGAGATGGTTTTTCGAGAAAAAATTTTTGCAAAACCTCCAATGGGGTTTGACGTGGCCGGGTCTGTATTCAGAAACAGGGAAGGTATCGAGATAGATCTCTTGTTGGCCGCTGAAAAGGAGAATCGTATTTATGCATATGAGTTCAAAAGAGGGGATGTTAACAAGAGGATAGAGTCAAACAGGTTGATAAGTAAGGTAGCTCGCCTAAAGTTCAAATCCATACGTATGAATAACCCGGAAATTACAGGAAAGGTTCTTACAACGAAGGATATATAACTTTATGCCGGAGAAAGAAGAATAGTTTCTGTCTTGAAGTATTCCCCTATGGAAATACCTTAGGGGCGTTATCGCCCGCAAAAAAGGCTTTTTACGGGCGTATCACTGTTCAGACGAGATTATTGCCCGGCCATCCCTTTTGGATATCATAATCTTCAACTTCCTTGATGGTCGTCAGGGTATTTAGGGTCTCCTTATGTTCCCACGAGGCCCTGTAGTTGTTATAAATCCAGTCCGTCATCGCCCCATGAAAGGCAAGGACATCTTCCTTAGTCATGGGAATATTTTGATTATCTGAAGATCGCCAGACAAAACCGTCCTGCAATGCGGCGCCGGTTGAGACCAATTTGGCGGCTTCGGCAGTGAGATTGCAGCGGCTCTTTTCACTGCTGTCAAACGTATTTCCTTTAAATACAACGCCTCCTTCTGTCTTCTGAGCACGCAGGGTATTGATTTCCTCGCACCGCTTTGCTACTACCTCCTCTAAGGTGATCAACACGTTATGTATGGTGGTCATAAGGGTCTCCGGCTCTACCGGCTTTTCTAAGAAGGCGTCAGGCCTGGAGGTAATGAAACGGCTCAACACCTCTTCTGTTGCTTCGTCAGCCAACGATTCAACATCTTCATGAAATTTGCGGAGTTCGGCCAAATGCTTCAGAAATCCGCCTTCCCCAGTGAGAATAATTACGGGAATATCCTGATATCCTGGCGACTTTTTGAGTTCGTTGAATACAAAAATTCCACTTTTCTTGGGCATCCGAAGGTCTAAAAGAATCAACCCCGGGTCGACTTCCTTGACTTTGCTAAGCCCTTCTTCACCATCAAAGGCGCCGTGGATATCATCAAAGCCGTTTTCTTCTAATATGGTGGTTAAATAGCGTACATTTTCCTTTTCATCATCGATAATTAAGACCCTTGTTTTTGTCATGATTTCCTCCTTGTTTTAAGTTTTATTAGAAAGGTCCCCTTTCCTTGACAACCCGTTTTTCCGATGCTACTACACTTTCCATCATAGACCGATTCAATCATGGGTTCTGTATTTCAGTGAAGAGCTGATTCTAAAATGTCCGTCGCTTATCCAGTCAAAAAAATATCAGTAACGGCTGTGGTCGCCTTAGAGGAGCACCGGGTGAGTGTAGGATCTGTTTGGGAAACCGGCAATCTCCTGTTTCGCTCCCAGGATTGTGGGGCAGACCTGCAACTAAAAATAAAAAGCTGGGCGCGTGCTGTGGACTCCAATGGCCGCGCATATATCCTTTGGGCGACTGATCACCCAAAGGCCTCTATTCTGGTTGCCCAGCCCGTAGATAGCCACTACTGCTTCGAGATATTGCCAGTGGAACCCTGATCTGGAATACTGGGGAGGCTGATCGTGAATGTGGACCCCCTCCCCGGTGATGATTTTACCAGTATCTTTCCGCCATGTTCTTCTATGATCTTCTGGGCCACGCACAGGCCTAATCCGGTGCCGCGGCCATCTTTGGTGCTGAAGAATCTGGAGAATAGTTTATTCCGGGTATCCTCGCTCATCCCGACACCATTGTCGGTGACAATAAACCGGAGATCTCCTTTGCCTCGTTCTACCGACACTTCTACCTTGGGGTCCTCTCCCTCAGCATAAGACTTTTCCCTGCATGCATCAACCGCATTGGCGATAAGGTTTAAGAGAGCGCGTCCCAGCGCGTCAGGGTCTAAGTCTACCGGCGGTCCTTTTTCGCCGTGGCATGAGATTGAGGTCCCTTCCTGTCCTGCTGATTCTGAAATTAGATCGGCAGTTTCCTGTGCAAACTGCAGAGGATCAGTGGGCACCGGTGTCGGCTTTCTATTTCGGCAATAGCTGAGCATGTCTAAGCTTAGCCTGTTTATTCTATCAATCCCTTTTTGAACATTTCCCCATCCTTCCTCCAACAAATCTGAGTCTCCTCGCTTAAGTCCCACGTTTAGCATGTAAGCGCCGCCCTTAAGTCCATTGAGAACGTTCTTCATACAATGGGTGACCCCTGCAACTGTCTCGCCAACCGCCGCGAGCCGTTCCTGTTCCATGAGTTGCCGGCGTAACTTGTTTTCCTCTGTCACGTCCTTGCTGATGCCCACAGTACCCAAAACTTTGTCATTGCTATCCCTCAGCTGCGATAAAGAAAGACTGATTTCTACCTTCTCTCCATTTTTGGCAATAAGCGTGGCTGGGTAATTATTGACCGCTCCCCGGACTTTCACCTCGGCCATAAGCTGCTTTCGCATTTCCGGCGCCTTCCACACTTTTTCAATACTAACACCCAGAATTTCGTTACTACTGTAACCCAGCATATGCTCTGCGGCAGGATTGAATGTGACTATGCGACCGTGAAGATCAGTAGTAATGATCATATCAGATGAATTCGCAAGAACATTTTCCAAATACTCCTTATTTTGTCGCACGGCTTCTTGCAGTTCGATTTCCTCGGTCATATCCCTGGCCATAATGGCAAAAGAAACCATCTCCCCTTGATCGTTCAATATGGGAAATCGGACGGTGTGAAAATGGTAGGTTTGCCCGTTGACGATCATTCTTTCATTGAAAAAAAGCGTGCGACGCTGATCAAGCACATCCTGATCATGGGCGGCCATGGCTCGCGCAAGGGGGCCTTTGAATAGCTCAAAATCAGTCTTCCCAATTACCTCGTTATGCGGGATCCCGATATAATGCATGGTAGCTGGATTGACATAAAGGTATCGGCCTTCAAGGTCTTTAATGCAGATGATATCCTGAGCAGACTCCAAAAACTGTCGAAGTTTTTGCTCCGCTTCCCTTTGTAAAAGTTGTTTCTCTGTCTCAATCTGAACCAGATCCCACAACAGGCGGGCCCCACGGTGATCAATGGAGCTAACCTGTAGGGGCTTGGTACGAATTATCTCTTCTCGCACGTGGTTAGATCCGGTCAATTCGATGAGCAGATTTAAACCGGGAAGGGAATAAAGCCCCGTGAAGTCGTCGGTCGTGAATATCCCCATATCCCTGGCGCGAGAGAGGCCGGGGGCATTGGAATCCGGATCGGCAACGCCAATGATTTCCATACCCAGCCTTTTGAGCCTTTCCTGACTGAAAAGAATCAAGAGATCGTCACAGGCTTTACCGCCTCCGACAATGGCAGCCTTGAGAGACACACGGGACTGTGAGCCTCTTCGCAGTAGGGGAGTATTTGTTTCGTCCCGGTTAGAACCCCTGGCCCTGTTTACTCCTTTTTCATTCATGGTGTCTGTTTGACCCTTACCCCAAAGTATCCCCAAATCCCCCTAATGGAGGCAGGAAACGGTATCATACCAAATTGTGCCTCAAGGGAAAAGCCCCTGTCGCGGGTAGAGACGGGGGCTTTCGAAGGTTGTTGGCCGGAGAGGCGTTTAAATCTTTGTCAATGTTTCTCTAAAAAATCTCCCGCCTGTTTTCACGATGATCTACCACGTAGAGCAGGGTGGCCTTTTTCCGGATATCATCCTCGAGTTGCGGGAGTTTGTCGCGCTCAACACCGTACATTCTTATAAAGACCTTTCTGTAGCCTTTGGGTACATGTTCATAGGAACTCAGTATGCTTACCATGCGGCCCCCGTAATGTCGGATAATATCGGCAACGTCCTTAATTGTTCCGGGAAGGTCTTCGACCTGAAAGGCAAACTGAATCCCTCTCTTCCCCACCCCAGTCAGAGAAATCAACACCCTGAACAGGTCCCCCTTGGTAATAGTTCCGACAATCTTCCCGTCCTGACCTACCACGGGCGCACCGGATATCCTGTTTTTCATAAGGACCTCTGCGGCCTCCTCCACTGTGAAATCAAAGGGCACGATGATCGGATCTTTGGTCATAATTTTCTCGACCTTGATCTTCGAGATTAGATAAAGAAGCTCATGTATCTCAAGGGTAGTGGCGTCGGAGGGAGAAGATCTTTTCAAATCCCTGTCCGTGACGATCCCCACTAACTTTCCCTTTTTCATCACCGGCACCATGCCTATATCATGCTCTTTCATGAGATCTATGACCTTGTTCATTCCATCGTTTACGTCGGCGGTGATAACCGTCTTGCTCATCCAATTTTTTACCAACATCGTAACACCTCCTCTCAACCCAGGAATGGGCTAAGGAAATTTGAATTTTGATCGCGCCTATCAATACAGATTGCAACCAACGTGCCAAATATAAGAAATCCAATAATGGCATGTAACTACTTAATTTAACGTAAAGTATTAGAATGAAGCAGAGGTTAACAAAGGAAGTTCTCAAAGGGAATTTGTCGGCTTTTTTTACAGATTGTAAAGAGTGGGATAGATGAGGCGTACTGTGTATGATTTATGCCATAGCCACATTGAATTTTTTGTAACCGTTCACGGGTTCAAAGGTTCACCGCCCGCTGGGCGGGGAACCCTTAAACGTTCACCTTTTTTCTTATGTTGTTACTCAACAGGATATCCTGCCTTTTCCCATGCCTGCCAGCCACCTGCTATGTTAACAACGTTTTTGTAACCCATGCGACAAAGGGTGCAGGCGGATAGGCAACCTCGCCCCCCTACCTTGCAGTAAACAACGATTTTGGCATTCTTGTCAGGGATTTTCTTGGATACCTTCCACTCCATCAGGCCCCGGGGGATATTAACGGCGCCCGGGACATGTCCCATCTTGAATTCCTTTGGTTCCCGGCAATCCAAGAAAACACATTCGCCCTTATCCAACATCCCCTTGGCATCAGAGACCGATACCTCGCAGACATCCTTCTTCGCTTCGGCAACGAAATCCTTTGCAATCATATCTTTCGCCATTGCCTGTGGAATGGCAAAGGCGAGGACAAACATAAACGCCAGGGCAGATACAAAAAATGAACGTTTTTTCATCGGTTTTCCTCCTTTGTAATTGGGTTTCGGGTTTAAAGCTAAGCTTGCATCTGAGCAAACTCTCCACTAATTGCTCCTTTTTTTGGGAACCAGGGCCGGTGGGACAGTAACATTCCTATTGGCCTTCCTGTAAGCTGGCTTAACATCCTTCTCAAGAAGAAACAACTCTGTCTTGCCGTGACAGCTATTACAGGTTTTGTTTTGAGGTGTTTGCCGTCTGATATTATGGGGCGTGGCAAGTTTCCAGTTAGGAAGCGTGTCGAAGTTGGACAAGCCGTTTTTCACATAGAAATCAAAAGTCGTATGATCAACCGGGACACGACGGAGTATGACAAATTTTTCAGGCCTTTTCTCTGATTGCAAGGGATTGAGACCCACTTTGAATTCAATGGGGGATGCCTTGTTTTTGTAGAATTTAAAGCCCTGTTTGTCTTTTCCAAAATGACAGCTATAACAGTTTTTATACGGCATGGAGTGACAGACTTGACAGCTCACCTGATCCTTGTGGATCCAGTGGTTTTTGGGATTATTGGCCTTTGGCTGGTAGATATCCTTGTGACAGTCTAAACACTTTGGACCGTTCTCCACCTCATACCTGTTGGCATAATCCTTGCCGTCTCCGTGCATTTCATCAGCCGTGTGACACTTGGTGCATTTAAAATATTTCTGTCTGTGGATGTCAGGAGGAATACCCTTGTTCTTGCCAAAATACTCCTTTTCGATACGACTCCCGTGGCATGCCGTACAAACTGCATGCATAGGTGGTCTCTTTTGAAAAAGGTGCCCCTCTAATAAACCACCACCCGCTGCCTCAGGGCGGCTGATATGACACTGCCCGCAACTGCTGTGGCAGGCGTTGCAATGGAACTCTCTGGCAGCATCTACCTTTGCATGCACTCCTTTTGCAGAACTGGCCCTCATATCTGTCATCTTTTTGATTGGGGCCACGCTCACATGAAGGCTCGTCTTATAATTCTCTGCAATAAGGTCATGACACGCGCCACAAGTCTCTGATGCATCAGGATATGACGGGTCTTTGACCACATCCTCATGGGCTGTTTTCCAGTTAGGATCATTGGGATTGCCGCCATGGCATTCGTGACAGCAGAGTTCGCCATGGTTTTCATCCTCGGCTATTGCGCTATCAACCCATATCTTTTCGTGCGGAGCCAACGGCTCCACGTCTCCGCCTCACCCCTCCCCTTCGGTTTCGGCAGAGCCTCCTGGTTTGCCTTTGTTGGCCTTTGCGATCTCCCTTGTGATCTTTATCAGCTTTCGGGCATTCGTATGACAGGTGAAGCAAT
>JAOZQV010000141.1:7190-8972 GCA_029932035.1 Deltaproteobacteria bacterium
AGGTTCAGAGTTCACTGTTACAAATATGCTTTGACTGCTTTATGAATAGAATGCGATCTTGGAATTGAATAGAGACCTTTGCACACGTCGTGATTTTTTGCCGAATGTGCTTCCTTTTCTTAGCCAAATTTACCTTATATTGAAGGCATTCTCTTAAGAAAATCTAAAACGTTGGAGTCTCATTGATTGTGCAAAGGCCTCTAATTTAATAGCTTACAGCAACATCCATGCCAAGGCCGAGGCTTAAGACGTTATAATTAGCTAACAATTTGATAACATTCCGTAATTAAGCCTTTGAATGCCCTATGTACAGGGGATTGACTCTGCATGATGGGGAACAAAAAGGGCCGCGGTCATTCGAATACTGGGAACAAGATGCACCCGGTTTTATCTTTTATGATTGACGAAAAATCGACCTCTTGTTATATATGAACTCACTTCATGAAGACTTTCCTTGTTTTAAACGGTATGCCCATCAGGCAGGCTAACCTCAGGGAGATAACCAATGCCCTCATTAGATAAGCACTATCAGATCATATTGGACAGTATCGCCGACGGGGTCTTTACCGTGGACCTGAACTGGCAGATAATCTCTTTTAACACGGCCGCGGAAGGTATAACCGGTATTTCGAGGGAAGAAGCGGTGGGACGTCCATGCTTTGAGGTGCTCCGGGCTAATGTTTGCGAAAAGGGGTGTATTCTCCGCCACACCGTTGAGACAGAAACGCCTATTGTGAACATGCCGATCCATATTGTTCGTGCTGACAAAAAATCGATCCCCATAAGTGTAAACACAACCCTGTTAAGAAATGAAGCAGGCCGGATTGTGGGCGGGGTTGAAACGTTCAGAGATTTGACCGTGGTCAACAAGCTGCGAAGAGCACTTTTTAAACAGCAATCTTTCGAGGACATCGTGAGCAAGAATAGCAGGATGCTCAAGCTGTTTTCAATACTTCCCCAGATCTCCGAAAGCAACAGCACGGTGTTAATTGAAGGGGCGAGCGGCACGGGGAAAGAGATCTTTGCCAGGGCGATTCACAATAACAGTCCAAGGGGGAAAGGACCTTTTGTGGCTATCAACTGTGGAGCACTGCCTGACACCCTTTGTGAATCAGAGCTCTTCGGGTACAAGGCCGGCGCTTTTACCGACGCAAAGAAAGACAAGCCGGGACGATTTGCCTTAGCCCAGAATGGTACAATTTTTCTTGATGAAATCGGTGATATCTCCCCTGCTGTTCAGGTAAGGCTCTTGCGTGTACTGGAAGAAAAGGTTTATGAGCCTTTAGGTTCAACAAAAGGGATTAAGACAAATGCCAGGGTAATTGCGGCAACCCACCGAAACATGAAAGAACTGGTTCAGGAAGGTAAGTTCAGGGAAGACCTCTATTTTAGGATCGATGTCATAAAATTATCTCTGCCAACCCTTTCCGAGCGAAAAGAGGACATCCCCCTCCTGGTGGATCATTTCATCGAGCATTTCAATCACCTGACCGGGACAAAGATTGTAGGGATGACTCAAGAGGCAATGGCCGCACTCATGCTTTATGACTGGCCGGGAAACGTTCGCGAGCTTGAAAATGCCATTGAACACGGCTTTGTGCTCTGCCAGGGAGAATTGATACGATTACAACACTTGCCCGAACGGCTTGTTCCCAAAAACGGGGCCATGCTTGTACCGACCGGACTGACCCTCAAAGAGATTGAAAAGCGGGCGATTCAACAGGCCCTTGAGAAAAACCAGTGGAAAAAGATGGCAACAGCCCGGGAACTTGGCATCGACAA
>JAOZQV010000142.1:0-6335 GCA_029932035.1 Deltaproteobacteria bacterium
CCGATTCTACAAAACTGACCCTTTGGCTGGCTGAAAATGTCATAAAGCAATCGGGCCTTCTGGACTCCGGCATCCCCAGGGACCGGATCGGCGTGCTCATCTCCCAGAACTCGGGGGAGGCGGCCGGCACGATCATAGACCTGACCTTTGACGTGTATTCCCACGAGGTTATCCGATCCATGCAGGAGCTCATCCCCATGACGCCGGACCTGGAAAAGGCGGTCAATGAAAAGATCAGGTCGGGCCGCCTAACTGTGGACGACACAACCTTGCTGGGACGGCTTAACTGCGCGGCCGGGGGGTTTGTCTGCAACAAATACGGGTTCCAAGGCCCGAGCTACTCGGTCTCCGCTGCCTGCGCCACCGGCCTGGTGGCTCTTTACAGTGCAATCCAGATGATCAGAAACGGTATTATTGATGCGGCTGTTGTGGGCGGTGGTGAAGAGCCCTTGAAACCCTCCCATTTCTTGGAATTCTCCGCACTCAAAGCCTTGGCCAAGCTGTCAGAGGTTGAACGGCCTGTTCAGGAGAGCAGCCGACCTTTTGACGCCACCCGCGACGGCATGGTCCTCGGCGAAGGCGGGGGCATGATCGTTATCGAGAGGGAATCCGTGGCAAAAAGGCGCGGTGCTCCCATTAACGCTTATATTACCGGAATGGGCGCGAGTAACAATGATCGGGGTATGGTGGAGTCTCTGGCCGAAACCCAGATGATCGCCCTGCGGGCATCCTACCAGGATGCGGGCTACAGTCCCGACCTCGTGGACCTGGTGGAATGCCATGCGACAAGTACGGTTCAGGGGGACATTGAGGAGATCAAGGCCCTTAAATCCCTTATTACACCCTCAAACGGAACGACGCTCACTTCCTTCAAATCCCAGATCGGCCACACCCTCGGCGCTTCCGGTCTGAACAGTCTCATCAGAGGTGTAACCGCCATGCAGGCGGGTATATTCCCAGCCACCCCGAACTACCGAACGCGCGATCCCCAGATAGGCCTTGAAGCGGCGGGTTTCCATGTTCCCGACCAACCCGTCGAGTGGCCGCAACCTCCGGATCGACCCCGGCGTCTGCAAGTCAATGCCTTTGGTTTCGGTGGGGCCAACTACGTCGTTCAAATCGAGGAATGCCGGGGCGCCTCCGGGCAGGTGATGACCTCCGCACTTTTATCCGAACGACCTGCAAGTCACGAACTCCCGGGACCGGCAGAGCACACCTCAATCCAAGGCGTTTCATTTTTTGTAACGCATTTGGCCAACCGATCCTATCGCCTGGGTGTCGTAGCTCCCAATCAGACAGAAGCCCGGGCCAAGGTAGAGACTCAGGCGCCTGTTGAGCCGGGGGGCTTATTGTCGGAGAAGGCCCTGCGGGTCATGGCCCGTCAGGGGATATTTGCTGCACCGGCCGACCAGCAGAACAAACCCCTGGCCTTTATATTCGCAGGCCAGGGATCCCAGTATACCGGCATGAGTAAAGAGCTTTACCGGACTTTCCCCGAGATCCGGAAATGGATGGATAAAATTGCCGCTGTGGCCGATTTCGACCTGCTGGATCTGCTTTTCAACTCAACCGAGGAAGACCTTCAGAAGACACGCTGGCAGCAACCGGCCCTCTACACCATGGAGTTTGCCATGGTGCAGCAACTGATGTCCATGGGGGCCAAGCCGGCGGCCATGGCCGGACACAGTCTGGGAGAACTTGTGGCCTTGAGTGTCGCCGGGGTATTTTCCTATGAAGACGGCCTGCGGATTGTGAATAAGCGGGCTCAATGCATGGACAAGGCCAGTGGACTGCGGGGCGATCCGGGCATCATGATCGCCGCGGACGCGCCAATGGAATATCTGCAAGAGAAGGCAGCAGGATACGACAACGTTTATTTCACCAACTTCAATTCACCCCACCAGGTGGTGTTTGGCGGGGATACGGAGCCGGTGCTTTCGCTCATGGCAGAGATCAAGCGTGAGGGATATAAGGCCACCCAGCTCAAGGTGAGCATGGCCTTTCACTCGCCGATCATGAAAGTGATCCGTGAAGAGATGGCAGCCTTTGTCTCAGACATTCCCTTTCACCGCCCCGGAATTGCGGTGGTGTCTAATACCACCAAGAAACCCTATCCCGACGATCCGAACCGGATACGTGAGATACTCATGGCCCACCTGGAGTCACCGGTGCACTGGATGCAGAATGTCAAGACCCTCTGGGATGATTTCGGCATCAGGCTCTTTGTCGAAATCGGTCCCAAGGATACGCTCTGTAACCTTGTGGGAGAAACCCTGGAGCAAGCCGTGTGCGTCCCCACCTGTATGCCGGAGGGAGAGGTCTCCATCTATCGAGCAGGGGTGGCACACCTTTTTGCCCTAGGGCATCTGGAGCAGAATGGTGTTGCCCTGTTGGAGACGGCAGACCAACGGCGCGTCTTATCCCCTCCGCCGGAGGTCCTCACCCCCACCCCTTCCGATAACCGGGTGGCTGCCATTGTACAGCGTGAGATCAACGCCTTTGTCCTGGAATCCTTCGGTAGAATTATTAAACCGCAGGTTCTGGAGGCGGTTCGCCGTGAATTGGATCCCGATTTTACCCGGGAACGTCTCGATCAAATCCTTGGGGGCTCACCCGCACCCCTACCTCAGGTTGAATCTGTGGAGAGAAGCGCACGCCCCGCTCCACTGCCCGGCCAGGAGACAGATATAGCGACTCCCCTTTCCGAGCCCATTTCCCAAAAGGGTGGGGAAGAGACAGTCAATTATGTGGAACAAGTCATCCAGATCATCATGAATGCGACCGGGTATGAACGGGACGAGATTGAGCCCGACATGGACATCCGGAAGGATCTTGCCATCCGTTCGAGCCGGCTGCCCGTGATCATGGACGATATTGAGCGCCAGTTCGGAATAGCCGTGAAGGTCGAGGATTTTGTGGGCTTGCGCACCGTGCGGGAGATTGCGAACTGCATCGAGGGGTTGGCGGGCCCTACCGAAAAAGGGGCCCCGGCCGACCAACCGCTCGATCACCCCTCCCTTGACCCTCCCACGGACCTGGCAAATGAATCGCTTGAAGACGTCCGTCAAAAGCAACCAATCAAACGGCTGGTCCTGGAAGAGGTGGGGCTCCCTACTGCCGCTATCAACCCTCTCACACTCGAACCGGGTCAGACGGTAGCGGTGCTCAGAATGCATCCCCGGTCTGTTCCGGCTGCCGACCTATCCCGTTTTTTGGAGAGCAGGTTTGAGGCCCGCCTCCTGCATCTGGACTGTCTGGGTCAAAGCGAAAACGGCATGTTCGATCTGCGCACGACGCAGGGCGCGCAAAACGCCGCGCAGAGGCTCAAAGAGGCTCCATCCCTGGCAGGTCTTGTCCTGGTTCTGGAGGGCGAATCGGATTCCGGTCTCTCGGGAACAGAGGACACGGCGGCCTTTCTGACCGGGTTTTTCGGCTGTTTAAAAAGCCTCATGAGTTCAAAAAACAGGGCCTTTTGCCTGAGTCTGCTTCGGGGCGTTCAATCCCACACAGCTGAAGCGCTGGCCGCAGAAGGCATTTTGGGCATGTTCCTGGCCGCAGCCCATGAGTACGAATCCATGCTGTTTCGCAGTGTGGCACTAGATACCCGCACAGACTTCAAAGGCGCGCTGGACCAGGCCCTTGACACCGGTAATCCGCTCATTCAATTAATCTACCACGACCAGGAGGTTTTCTCCATCAAAGCCTCTAATGCGCCGCTGTCTTTGACGCGCGCGCCCGAACTTGAACTGGGGGCCGGCGATGTGATCGTGATTTCAGGCGGCGCCAAAGGCGTTACCTACCGTATCGCCCGAGCGTTGGCTCCCTTCAAGCCCCGGATTGTGTTACTGGGTCGAACCGAGTTGGACCCTGCCGCGGCTTACAGCACCTTGCGCAATATCAGCGGTACCGCTGAAAAAGCTTTGCCCCGGCTTTCGAAAGAGAAAGGGTTCGTTGCCAAGGGCGACCAACCGGATGAAGAGACATTAAAGAACCTGGCAGGACTGAATATCGCCCGCAACGTGTCCCGGCTTTGCGCACTGGGGCTCAAAGCCTCGTACCTTTGCTGTGACGTAGCAGATTCCCAAAAAGTTACCCGGACGCTGGACCAGGTGGTAAAGCAGTTCGGCCGGATAGACGGGATCATTCATGGGGCCGGTCTCATCAAGGACACCTTCATGGAGTTCATGACGCCCGAGGACTTCAAACGCGTCCTGGAGGTAAAGCTTCTGGGCGGCTGGAATCTTTACCGCGCCGCCAAAAACAGCGGCCTGCGATTCTTTGCGGCACTCTCTTCGCTCGTGGCTATCCAGGGCAACGTCGGTCAGGTCAACTACTGTGCGGCAAACCGATCGCTTTCCGCACTGTTGCGCTCCTGGGCGGCCTCTCATGAGGGTCTGATTGCAAAGGCCTTGATGCTGCCTCCCATCGAGGGGACAGGCATGGCCGAAAACCCGGAGGTTAAGGAGCTCATGGAGCTCAAGGGACTGGCGCCCGCCTATGTTCACGCCGACGAGCTGGCCCAGATGTTCTGCCGTGAGCTGTTTCTGGGCCCGCCCCGGCAATCCTGGATAGCACCGGCCCGCACCTTCCCGTCGGTCAAGGGGACCCTGGTCGAACCGGCCCAATCAGATGCGGATGAGGCGAACGGGGTCCGTTTCCGCAACAGCGATCTCCCCATGATCGAAGCCGTGGACGAAATGGATCTTATAAATGGCGAGTTGGTCGCCAAACGGACTTTTTCTCAGACCTATGACCTCTGGCTCGAAGATCACAAACCCTTCAAGAACCTCAAGCATCCTCTGGTCTCCGGAATCATGGCCGTAGAGACCTTCCTGGAGGCAGCCCGTTTGCTCTATCCCTATTTGAGTGTGCTCGGTGTGCGGCGGTTGAAGTTCGAAGACATCCTGGAATGTCCTCAAGACATGGAGCGGGAAGCCCGCATCACTTGCCGAAGACAAGAGGATGCGGGTCAAGGGCAAGGGGTCCGCTGTGATGTCCAGCTCTCCAGTGCGGATATATCCCCTTCGGGACGCCACCTGGACAGGTGGTCCACAAATTATCGGGGACAGGTCATTCTCGGACCCCGCACAACCTCCCTGCCCCCCTGGCCGGAGTCTGACGTAAAAACAAATGACCTGGACACACGTCCCATGGAACCCCATGAGATCCAGGATAGCTACGAACAGCGCACCGGCCTCAAAGGACGCTACCGCGTACTTGAGACGATCCACGGCACCGGGCCCGGGATCATAAAGGGAGATATGGTTTACCGGGAGCAGGCGGATATCGCAGGTTTGGACCGGGCCCGTTACCAGTACTCACCCTATCTCCTGGAATCGCTGATGCACCTTTTCGCATTCTACGTTGCCATCCGGCAAGAGGAGGCGTCCTGGAGTCTGATTCCCGCCGGTATAGAGGAAATGCGTTTTACCCGTTCCGCCAGAGATGGAGAGCGCTGCGCCCTCGAAGCACGGCTTCGCTCCCAGGACGATCAGGGTTTTACATGGGACGCCCGAGCTGTTGACGAGAGTGGCACACCCATCATGCAGATCCTTTCCATACGTATGAATCGATTCAATCCGTAAGAGGGTATAAAACCCATGAGAGTAAGACGCCGGGAGCCGGCAGCATGCCCTCGGGGCCAAGATCATATCGCCCACGGGACGATACACACCCTGACCCATCTTGTCCCAGGGGGATGCTTGGTGTTCGCCTTCACCAAATCGGGGCGTGGGGCAGAGACCGGCCTGGCCCTTGTGCTACTACAGGCACTGGCGCGGCTTGATCCACGCTGGAATCTCCCTTCCGATGAAAACGCGCTGACCCTTCACAAGAGCGCTCTGGGAGAACCTGGTCTTCTTCTGGGGAACAAACAGGGGCCATCATTGTCCTTCAGTCATGGCAAGGGACAGCTCTGGGCGGCCATGTCCAGCAAGGGGCGTGTGGGTATCGACGTGGCCTATCCCGAGGAGTTTACCGCTGGTTATCCTTTTGACAGAGCGTTCAGACCGGAAGAACTGGATAGCGCCAGGGCGCTTTGCCACAACGATACCGCTCGAGGAGCCGCCCTGATATGGTCCGCAAAGGAAGCGTCGGTCAAGGCAACCGGGGCCGGCTTCAGCCGCTTTGATCCCCTTGATGTACGGGTGGAGGCGCCTCACTTCAGTGAACAAGGGATACGCTTTGAAGTGTTGGCGGACCGACCTATTTGCGCCTGGGCCAGGACAGAGGGCAGGGGCTGGCTTTGTGTAGCATTGGCATAGCAGAAGATCACACCTGACCGCAATTCCGTATTTCGGAACATCATTATGGAAAGCGGTATAGGATAAAAAGGA
>JAOZQV010000142.1:6435-8949 GCA_029932035.1 Deltaproteobacteria bacterium
AAAGGTTATGAAAAAACGAAAAAAGATCGTATTTGCATCCTCAACCCCCATGAATTACATCGTGTTCAAGCCTATCGCCGACCGGTTGCTGGCCGACGATAGAATCGATGTCTGGTTTACCGCCAATCACAGTCCCAAGAAATTATACGGGGCGGTTGGCCTTCAAAATGCCAAATTGATCAGGCACGAGCTAGCGGAGCTGAAAAAATTTGACATGAGTATCTGTCCGGGCTATTTTTTCAAACCCAAGCGCACGGCCATAAAAGTGGAGATATTTCATAGCGTCAGCATCGACAACTACTCCGTATCCCCCAAGGCTTTGAGGTTTGACAAGCTTTTTGTCATTGGTCCTTACCTGTATGATAAATTCATATCAACGGGCACTCTGCCCGAAAATGATACCCGGTTGGTAAAAATCGGCATGCCCAAGGTCGACTGCCTGGTTGACGGGTCTCTTGATGCGTCAACGATCAGAAAGAAATTTGACATTGATAATGATCTGCCCACGGTGCTTTATGCTCCCACCCGTTCGGTAACAAGCGGTACATCCCTTGAACACGCGGGCGAGGAGATTATAAAAACCATATCCGCAATGAACGTCAATTTTATTATCAAACTGCACGATCGCAACTACCGAATGTGGCGCAAAAAAACTCAGACGGACTGGCGGCACAGGCTGGATGAGATAAAAACACCCAACATGAGAGTCGTTAAAGGCTATGACATCTGCCCGGCTTTTTGGGTCAGCGATCTACTGATAAGCGATGTCAGTTCGGTAACCTATGAATTTTGTCTTTTGGACCGGCCGGTTGTCTTTTATCATATCGACCAGATGATTGGAGCGGTGGAAAATAAGGAGCGCGACCGCTGGGGCAACGAGATTTCAGATCTTGTGGCCTGGGGCCGAGACTGCGGCCCGGTAGTTAATAATGTTCAGGAATTGAAAGATGCCGTCGAATACGGTCTGGCTCATCCCGGGGAGAAAAGTGACATCAGAAAGGAATTTGCTCAAAAATTCTTTTATAACCCCGGCCAGGCAACCGAAAAAGCCGTAGAAAAAATTTATGAATTATTGGAATTAGAACCCGCACTATAAGCTTTTAAAATCTGGCTAAAGCGGACAGGGCCGGCGGGCTGTTTTTTCTCTCCGAGCCGGAGGCCAGAACGTGTTTCTTCATTATTCCGCTATTCCATTGTTCCATCATGCTCCGCCTCCGGCGGATGAGCGAAGCAAACTAACTTGTTTAGTTTTAGAAATTCAGAATTCAAATACTTAAGGAGCCATAAATTGCAGGCAGTGATTCTGGCAGCCGGTAAGGGAACACGGTTAAAAACTGAAACGGAGGCATTGCCAAAAGCGATGATAGAGATCGGGGGAAAACCCCTGCTGGAGTATTCTCTTGAGGCCCTGATCCAAAATGGGATAACCGATGTGATTATGGTGGTCGGCTTTCGCCATGAAACCATCACCCAAAGATTTGGAACTCGCTATCACGATTTAAGGATCGAATACGTAGTCAATGACAATTATGCCGGCAGCGGCAGCATGTATTCCCTTGCACTGGTCAAAGATCTGATTAAAGATGAGATACTTCTATTGGAGTCGGATTTACTCTACGAATCCCGGGCCCTTGATATTTTGTTGAATGGCGGTCGTGCCAACTCCATCCTGGTTACCGGGCTAAGCGGCTCCGGCGATGAGGTCTACATTTGCGCCAACGCTAAGCGGCAAATTACGGAGTTGGGCAAAAACATTCCGCAGGACAGCAAGAAACGGGCGGTCGGTGAGTTGGCCGGGATCTCGAGATTTGAACCTAAGTTTCTAAAACTCGTATTTCTAAAAGCACAAGAAGATTTCCAAAAAGGAGAGTTTAATTATCATTATGAAGAGTGTATTTTTCGAACAAGTAAAAACACCACTCCGGTCTATGCCGCGCCGGGTGGCGATTTGGCATGGATTGAAATAGACACTGCCGAAGATCTTCGCAAAGCCCGGGAGCTGATTTTTCCATTGCTTAAAGAAAAATGAAACCAAAGTAGTCAGCGGGTATTATTTGGGGGGAATTATGACAGATATTCTGGAAATCATTAAAGCCAGAGATCCACACGAAAAAGAGTTTGTCCAGGCCGTCCAGGAAGTGCTTGACAGCGTCAAACCGGTGCTGGATCAGAATCCACGCTATCGCCAGGCGGCTGTCCTGGAAAGAATCGTTGAGCCTGAGCGGATTGTCACCTTTCGGGTTCCCTGGACGGATGATCAGGACAAGGTGCAGGTGAATCGCGGGTTTTGCGTCGAGATGAGCAGTGCCATCGGCCCTTATAAAACGGCCTTGCGCTTTCATCCGTCGGTGAATCAAAGCATTTTAAGTTTTTGGCCTTTGAGCAGGTCTTTAAAAATGCTCTGACGACGATGCCGCTGGGGGGTGGGGCCGGGGGCTCGGACTTTGATCCCAAAGGCAAATCCGATGACGAAGTCATGCGTTTTTGCCAGAATCTTATAAGAGAGCTTTACTT